>JBOHCO010000998.1:0-8176 GCA_050698895.1 Streptosporangiaceae bacterium | reverse complement strand
GGCCCATAGCGCGCCTGCTGAAACCGCGGGGCGCCTGGTGTCTGGGGCCGGGCGCATACCTGACCGGTCAGGCGGGCATCCTCACCGCAGCCGCCGCGTCCGGGGGACGGCGGACATCGCACGGGGGACATGCCACAGTGAGGCCAGCGCTGGCCGGGGGGTCGCGGCGGGCCTGACCGCGCCCTGCAGACGCTGCTCGCGGTGACTCTCGTGGTGGCGGCCGCCCGGCTCATCGCCGCCGCGCTGGCGATGGGGGCGGTGGCCCTGCTGGCGTCGTTCCGCTTCGTCCGCGACTTCGAGGCCGTCGGCCTGGCCCTGACCACCACGGCGCTGGGCACCTTGCTGCCGATCCCGCACGACACCAAGATGCTGGCCGCCGGTTCGGGCGGTACGTGCTGGCCGCCGGGGCGGTGGGCGAGCTGTTCCCGATCATCGCGATCTCGCTGTTCCTGACCCGCTGCCAGCAGTACATCGCGTCGGCTCGCTGGCCGCCGTCGGGCTGACCGCGCTACTGCTGACCGCGCTGCCGCGGATCATCGGCGACCAGCGGCTGCGGGCGCTCATCCGGCAGGGCCGGCGGATGAGCGTCGGCGTGGAGCCGCTGGAGGACAAGCTGGACGCGGCGGGCTACGGCATCTTCATCCCGATCTTCGTGTCCTCGGGCATGACGCTGGACGTGCCGGCGATCATCCGCAGTCCCGGCCGGGTGCAGGTGTTCCTGGCCCTCTGCTGCTCGTGCGCGGCCTGCCCTCGCTGCTGATCTACCGCGGGGTGCTGCCGCTGACCCAGCGGGTCGAGATGATCTTCATCAGCGCGACCACCATGCCGCTGCTCATCGCGCTGGCCGAGATCGGGCTCCGGGCGGGCACCATGCTGCCCGCCAACGCCGCCGCGCTGGCGGGCGCGGGCGTGCTGTCGGTGCTGATCTTCCCGTCCGCCGCGGCGGCGCTGCGCAAGCGGGCCCGGCCAGCCCCTGCGGCCAGCGCGGAACAAGACACCGCGGAACTCACCGGCCCGGCGGGCTCGGCCCGCCCCCGCAACCTCTAGTTAAGGATTAAATGCCCGGATCACGGGGCTTCCCACAGGGTGGCGATGCCCTGGCCGACGCCGATGCACATGCTGGCCGCGGCCCGGGCGGCGCCGCGCCGCTGGCGCTCGTGCAGCAAGGTGGCGGTGATCCGCGCGCCGGAGCAGCCGAGCGGGTGGCCGATGGCGATGGCGCCGCCGTTCACGTTCACCCGGGCGGGGTCCAGCTTGAGCTCGTCGAGCACGGCCACGGCCTGGGCCGCGAACGCCTCGTTGACCTCGGCCAGATCCAGGTCGTCGATGGCCCAGCCGCTGCGGGCCAGCACCTTGGTCATGGCGGGCACGGGGCCGATGCCCATGTAGTCGGGGTGCACCCCGGCCGCGGCGGTGCCGGCGTACCGGGCCAGCGGCTGCGCCCCGGCCGCGGCGGCCGCCTGCTCGGACATCAGCAGCAGGCCCGCCGCGCCGTCGTTCAGCGGCGAGGAGTTGCCGCCGGTGACGGTCCCGTTCTCGCGGAACGCGGGGCGCTTCGCGGCCAGCTCCTCGAGGGTCAGCCCGGGCTTGATGCCCTCGTCGGCCCGGACCTCGCCGTCGTCGGTGGTCACCGGGACGATCTCGGCGGCGAACCGGCCCGCGCTGGCGGCGGCGGCCGCCTTGCGGTGGCTGGCCAGGGCGAACTCGTCCTGCCTGGCCCGGTCCACGCCGTACCGGTCAGCGACGTTCTCGGCCGTCTCGCCCAGGCTGATGGGCGGGTACCGCTCGGCCATCCTCGGGCTGACCAGCCGCCAGCCCAGCCGGGTGTCGGCCAGGCCGGCCTCGCGCGGGAACGGGCTGTCGGCCCGGGGCAGCACGAACGGCGCCCTGGTCATGGACTCGGTCCCGCCCGCGATGCAGATGTCCAGCTCGCCGGCGGCGATGGCGCGGGCGGCCGAGGCGATGGCTTCCATGCCCGACCCGCACAGCCGGTTCACGGTGGCGCCCGGCACCTCGACCGGCAGGCC
Organism: Streptosporangiaceae bacterium; assembly: GCA_050698895.1. GTDB lineage: Bacteria > Actinomycetota > Actinomycetes > Streptosporangiales > Streptosporangiaceae > DASUBV01. Next base: position 6,149 of record JBOHCO010000998.1, on the reverse strand, counting down.
GGCCAGCAGCACGCCCATCCGGGCCACGTTCCGGTTGTCCTCGCCAGCCTGGTTGGCGGCGCCCCAGTACACGTCGTCCACGGACGCGGGGTCGAGCCAGTCGTTGCGCCGCAGCAGGGCCCGGAGCACCTCGGCGGTCAGGTGATCGGGCCGGACCCCGGCCAGCGCGCCCTTGATCTTCCCGATCGGGGTCCGGCAGGCGTCAACGGCGAATACTGCGGGCATCCCGCGACTCATGGCATCACCTCTGCTGATCTGGCGGCCGCTGCGGATGGCCGTCACCGCCGAGACTACCGGCCGGTGAACCGGCCGCCGAGGGGCGCCGTTCCTGGCCTGTAACGCGGGCGTGCTGAGGTGGACTAGTCAGCTAGCGCGCCCGACGCCGTCTGTCCGGAGGTTCCGTGACCATCGCCGAGCTAGACCTGGCCGACTGGCGGCGCCGGGTGGCCGAGCTGTACGCGGCCATCCGCGCCGACGACGACCCGGAGCGGGCCCACGCCCGCTGGCGGGCCGTCCGCGACGAGCTGATCGGCAAGCACCCGCAGAGCCCGGCCCTGCCCGGCGATCCGGTGCGCGCCGACGGCGTGCCGTACTGGCCCTACGACCCGGCGCTGCGCTTCGAGCTGCCGCTGGTGCCGGCTCCTCCGGCCGCGCCGGCCAGCCTGACCCTGGCCACCGACGGCGGCAACCTGACGGCGCTGCGGCTGATCGGCCGGGTCGAGGTGCCCGGCCCGGTCGGCGCGAGCCTGGACGTCTGGTCGCTGCGGCAGTACGCGGGCGGCCTGTTCGTGCCGGTGCGGGACGGCACGGCGGGCGACGGCAGCTACGGCGGGGGGCGTTACCTGCTGGACACGGCCAAGGGCGCGGACCTGGGCGGCGGGCCGGACACGCTGGTCATCGACCTGAACTTCCTGTACCACCCGTCCTGCCGGTACAACCCGGCCTGGCAGTGCCCGCTAGCCCCGGCGGGCAACACGGTGGCCGCCCCGATCCGGGCCGGCGAGCGCCTGTAGCCGGGCCGGGCGCGCCGGGGGCGGCGGGGCTGGCGACGTGAGGCGGCGGGACTAACGACTCATTAGGGCCTACCACGTCGCTCTAGCGACGTGAAACGGCCAACCACGTCGCTGGGGCGGGGCGGGCGGTCAGGCGTGCTCGGCCAGGAACTGGGCCAGAGTGGCCAGAGTGGCCAGGGAGTCGAGGTTGAGGTCCTCGGCGGCGACGTCGACGCCGAACCGCTGCTGAATCTCGACCAGCAGCAGGGTGCCGGTCAGCGAGTCGAGCCCGACCTCGGGCCCGAACAGGGGTGTCTGCCGGGTGATCCCGGCCGCCTCAGGGCGGCCGGTGACCCCGGCCAGCATCGGCCGGAGCTGGCTCAGCACCTCTTCGCTGGTCACGGCGTGTCCCGGACGGTGGCCCAGGCGGGCAGGGCGGGCAGCGACGCGGCCAGCGGCCGGATGAAGATCACGGCCTGCGCCGAGGGCCGGGCAGAGCTCTCAGCCCGGGCAGAGCTCTCAGGCCGGGCAGAGCTCTCAGGCCGGGCAGAGCTCTGAGCCCGGGCAGAGCTCTCGGGCTGGCCGGAACCCTCGGGCTGGCCGGAACCCTCGGGCCGGCCGGGGCCCTCGGGCTGGCCGGGGCCCTCGGGCTGGCCGGAACTCTCCGGCCGCGTGAAGCTCCCGGAGCTCCCGGAGCTCGCAGGGCGGTCAGCGGCCCGGAAGCCGGCCGCGGCCAGGGCGAGGCGCAGCGGCACGTTGCGGTCGGTGACCAGGCACGGGACGCGCAGCTCGGCGGCGCCGTCGGCCGCGGCCTGGTGGCACAGCGCGGCCAGCAGGGCGTCGAGCACGCCCCGGCCGAGCGCCCGGCACGACATGACCAGCAGGGACACGGTCCAGCGGGCCTCAACCAGGGCGCCGCCGACCAGGCCGTCGTCGCCGAAGCGGTCGCGGAGCCAGACGGCGAGTAGCCGATGCTGGCGGTCGGCCAGGGCGGCGGCCAGCCGGTACTGGGTGACCGGCTCGGTGCCGGTGTTGAACTGGTGCGTGCGGACCGACAGCTCGTGCAACCGGGGCAGGTCGGCCGGCCCGGCCGGGGCGATCAGCACCTCGGTGCCGGCGTAGGCCAGGAAGTCGTCCCGCGAGCCGCCGAAGGCCCGCGCCTCCTCCTGGCGGAGCCGCCGCCGGGCGTACATCTCGCCGCGCCGCCGGCCCTCGGCGGTGATCACGGCCGGGCTGAACTCGGGCCAGCTCACGGCCTCGGCGGCGTCCTCGGGGGTCAGCACGAGCACGCCGGGCAGGGCGGCGGCCACCTCGGCCCGCTCCAGCAGGTCGTCATCCACGAACGCGACGGCGTCCGCGGCCAGGCCCAGGTCGTCGATGATCCGGCCGATGGCGTCGGACTTGCGGCCCCAGCCGCACTCCGCGGCGGCGAACGGCAGGCCGGTCGCCCGGGCCACGTAGTCGGCCGCCTCGGGCGGGTTCTTGCTGGCCAGGGCGTGCACGATGCCCCGGCCGTCCAGCTCGCGGGCCACGGCCAGCAGGCCGGGGTCGGGCGCGGGCGGCGGGCCGGCCGCCTCCAGGTAGGTCCCGGCCAGCAGCGTGTTGTCGATGTCCCAGATCACGCACTTGATCACGGGTGGCGCCGCTCCATGGTGAGGTGCGTGGCGGTGAAGCCGAACTTCCGGTACAGCGCCCGCATGCCCAGGTTGCCGGCGTGCACCTTGCCGGTGAGCTGGGTCATCCCGGCCGCGTCGGCGGCCTCCAGCACCGCGGCCAGCAGCAGCTCGCCGATCCGGGCCCGCTCGGGCACGTCGGCCGCGGCCAGCGAGCGGAAGTTGCCGTACCTGGCCCCGGTCAGCGAGTTGGTCCGCGACGACAGCCAGGCCCAGCCCAGCGGGGTGCCGGGCGCCTGCGCGCTGACCGCGACCAGGGTGACCTCGCCCGCCTTGCCCAGCGAGCTGCTGACCCGGCGGCGGTGCAGGGCCGGGTCGGTGATGGCCTCGTCGGCGAAGGACACCCTGGCGATGTCGATCTCGAACGCCACGATGGCATCCAGGTCGCCGTCCGCGGCCTCGCGGACCTCGAAGGCGGCTTCCCCGTGGCCGGTCATCGGGGCCTGCTGCTCAGCGGCATGGGCCGGAACACCGTGCCGCCGCATTCCGGGCAGCCCTCGGCCTGGAGCGCGGCGATGCGCGGCCACCGGCCACCCGGACCGACCTCGTGCACGGCCGCGCAGCCGGCGCACCGGTAGGGCCGCAGGACCGCGGCGCGGCTGTCGGCGGTGTACAGGGCGCCGTCGTGGACCCCGGTGATCAGCGGCCGGGCCGCCGCCGTGCTGCGCAGGTGGTAGAGGTGGCTGGTGCCGCCCAGGATCCCGGCCCCGATGTAGGAGTTGAAGTTCGGCGTCAGCGACCGGACGGCCAGCCCGAGCTGGGCGATGGCGGCCTGGACGGCCAGCGTCTGCTCGGGGCGGCGGGCGCCGAACGAGAAGAACACGTGCCGGCCGGGCTCGGGCGCCAGCGCCTCGACCGCGCGGGACAGGAACAGCTCCGCGCCGGCCACCGTATAGGGCGGGTCGGTGGCGACGACGTCGAAGCCGCCGGCCAGGCCGGCGGGCAGCGGCTGGCGCAGGTCGTGCTCGACCAGGTCCACGCGGACGCCGCTGCGGGCGGCCTGCTTGCCGATCCAGCCCAGCACGTCGGGGTCGGTGTCGACCACGGCCAGCCGTCGGATTACCTCGGCGTGCCCGGTCCAGGCGGCGAAGGCCACGATGGCCAGCGACACCAGGTCGTCGTCGCCCAGCAGCAGGATCCGCTGCCCGGCCAGGGCGTGCGCGGCGTGCATGCGCAGCACCCGGCGCAGCTTGGTCTCGACGGTGCAGTGCGTCTGGTCCAGCTCGGGCTTGGCCTCGGGACCGCCGTCGGCCGCCTGCTCCAGCTCGGCCAGCAGCGGCACCACGGCCTCCGGGATCACCACGCCGCGGCCCGCGCAGGCCGGGCAGGTGGCATCCAGGTCCGGCTGGCCCGCCGTCACCGCCGCGCGGCCCTCGGCGGTCAGCCGCACCGGCCGGGTGCGGTCCACGACGCCGCGCTGGCGCAGCTCGTTGCAGACCGCCGCGACGATGGGCACGGGCAGCTCGGCCAGCTGGCTGATCTCGCGCACCGCGGCGGGCTCGGCGCTGGCCGTCGCGGCCAGGATGTCCCGGACGCCGGCCTCGCCCTCGGCCAGGCCGACGGCCGCGGCGACCTCAGCCACCACTGTGTCCAGATCCATGCGCTCTATCTCACCTCAGGCGGGCGCCTGATCGCGCCGCCGTCCGCCGCCCAGATTCCTAGGGGGCGCCTGATGACGCCGCCTTCCCTCGTCGCTCGTGCGCTCCCTCGTCGCTGCTCGCTCCTCAGTCCAGGCGGCGCCGCGCCCGCGACCATTGCCTGCGTGCCCGGTGCTGAGCAGGGCATACGGTATCCTCCCACATCGTGTCGGGCGACATCAGCGGAGCGAGCAGCATCACGGAGCTGAGGCGGCAGGAGGCGGCCTCGCCGAAGATGCTGTACGCCATCGACGCCCGCTGCACGCCGGGCTCGCCGGTTACCGACGCGGCCGAGCTGACCGCCCTGGCCAGCGCCGCGGTGGCGGCCGGCGGCGGCCACGTGCTGGACACCAGCCACGTGGTGTTCCCGAACGGCGCGATCACGCTGGTGCTGATCCTGGCCGAGTCGCATCTGAGCATTCACACCTGGCCCGAGGAGAACCTGATCGCGGTCGACCTGTTCAGCTGCGGCGCGATCGACGGCCAGGCGGTGCTCGACCAGCTGACGGCGTCCTTGCGGCTGACCCAGGTGCGCGTAAGGAAGGTCCCGAGGGGCCTGCCGCCGGCCTGAGCGCCGAGTCGCCAAGTCACCTTCTGTTCATCTAAATGTTGTCAGGACGTCGATCTTACCTTCGGTAACTGACCAATAGCTACGGGTAATGACGCCACTATGAGCGTTGCTGGGGAGGCGGCTGGGCAATTTGATGCGCTTGATGATTCCAGGGTTACCAGGTTTCAGTGGAAGATCATGTTCGTCTCGGGCATGGGCTTCTTCACCGACGCCTACGACCTGTTCGTCATCGGCATCGTGGTCGCGCTGCTCAAGCCCGAATGGGGCTTGTCGACCACCCAGGTCTCGCTGCTCAACTCGGTGACGCTGGCCGCCTCGGCGGTGGGCGCGATCGTCTTCGGCCGGATCGCCGACATGCTGGGCCGCAAGAAGATCTACGGCTACGAGGTCCTCATCCTGGCCATCGGGGCAATCGCCTCGGCGTTCGCGCCGAACTACTGGTTCCTGCTGATCTGCCGCGCCATTCTAGGCGTGGGCATCGGGGGCGACTACCCGGTCTCGGCCACGATCATGAGCGAGTACTCGGGCAAGAAGTCGCGGGGCCGGATGGTGGGCCTGGTCTTCGCCATGCAGGGGCCGGCCTGCTGGTCGGGCCGCTGCTGGCGTCGGGCCTGCTGGCCTCGGGGCTGGCCGACGACACCGTCTGGCGGATCCTGCTCGGCTGGTGCGCACGACCGGGCACGGCATCTCGGCCGGGGCGGGCAAGATGGGCGCCTTTGTCGGGGTTCCTGTTCCCGGACATGCTGGCTTCGTCCTGGGGGGTCCGGGACGCGGAGATCGTCGCGGCGATCGTGGCCGCGGCCGGCTTGCTGCTGACCGTGGCGCTCCTGCCCGAGCCGCGGGGCAGGTCCCTGGATGACCTGGCCGAGGAGGCGAAGGCCCCGGCCCGACGTGAACTGGAGCATGCCGCGTGACGTACAAGATCGTGGTCGGCGTGGATGGCTCACCGCACAGCATCGCCGCGCTGCGCTGGGCGCTGGACCAGGCCCAGGGCCGCGACGGCGAGCTCACGGCGCTGTTCGCCTGGCAGGTGCCGTTCGTGTCCATCCCCGGTGCATTTGACCGCGGGGAACTGGAGGAGGCCTACCGCCAGTTCCTGATCAGCACGGTCAGCCAGGTCGTCCCCTCCCCCGCGGTCCCGCTCCGCACCGTGCTGGCCGAGGGCGACGCCACCGAGGCGCTGATTCAGGCGTCCGGTGATGCCGACATGCTGGTCCTGGGCATCCGGGGGCGGTCCCCGGTGGCCGGCCTGATGCTCGGCTCGGTAAGCCAGAGT
>JBOHCO010000997.1:0-2891 GCA_050698895.1 Streptosporangiaceae bacterium | reverse complement strand
CGCTCCTTGGCCCTGGCCTTCTCCTCGTCCCGGCGGGCCCCGCCGAAGACCGCGTCGAAGCGGTGCTCGGCGATGGCGTCCAGCAGCGTGGTGGTCTGCAGCCGGTTGCGGCTGGCCCAGCGGCCGGTCTCCTCGGCCACCCGGCCGGCGTCGATGGAGTCCTGGACCGAGGCCACGATCAGCCGGACGCCCGCCTCGTGCGCCCGGCGGTCCCGGAGCTCCAGCACCTCGGCGAAGTTGTGCCCGGTGTCCACGTGCATGATCGGGAACGGGATCCGGGCCGGCGCGAAGGCCCGCTCGGCCAGCGCCAGCATCACGACGGAGTCCTTGCCGCCGGAGAACAGCAGCCCCGGCCGCTCGAACTCGGCGGCCACCTCTCGCATGATGTGGATCGACTCGGCCTCAAGCACGTCGAGCTGGGACAGCAGGTAGTCAGTGCGGGGCGGTGCCATCAGTGCTGCTCCGGGGTGGAAGTGGACGCGGGCTGGCCGGACGCCACGGGCGTCACCAGGCTGCCGATGGTCTCCAGCAGCAGCGGCGCGATCGCGGCCCGGCAGATCAGGATATCCGGAAGCGAGGGTGAGGCCCGGTTGTAGGCCAGCTTCGAGCCGTCGACACGCGAGGCGTGCAGGCCCGCGGACCTGGCCACGGCGACCGGCGCGGCGGAATCCCACTCGTACTGGCCGCCGCTGTGCACGTACGCGTCGGCCTCGCCGGTGATGACGGCCGCGGCCTTGGCCCCGGCCGAGCCCATGGGGGCCAGGACGGCGCCCAGCCGCTCGGCCAGGTCGTGGACGAACCGCGGCGGGCGCGACCGGCTCACCAGCAGCCTGATAGGACCAGCGGGGGGCTCCGGAACTTTAATCGGCTCGGCCGTGCTCAGTACCCGGCCCTGGGCCGGCAGGGCGACGGCGCCGACGGTGAGCTCGCCGTCGGCCCAGAGCGCCACGTGCACCGCCCAGTCCGTGCGGCCGGGCTCGCCGAACTCCCTGGTGCCGTCGAGCGGGTCCACGATCCAGACCCGGCGCGCAGACAGCCGGGCCGGGTCGTCCTGGCCCTCCTCAGACAGCACCGCGTCACCGGGCCGCTGCCGGGCCAGCTCGGCGGCCAGGAACTCGTGGGACTGGCGGTCGCCGGCGGCCCGCAGGCCGGCCGCGTCACCGACCGGCTCCGACCGGATGGCCAGCAACCGCTCGCCTGCCGCGACGGCAAGATCACGAGCCAGCTCATCGTCTGAGGTCATCAGCGCAACTCCAGATAGACAACAAGGGAATAGGACCGGCTCAGCAGCCTAACCGCTGTGCCCACTAACCACAGTGCACACTAACCGCAGCACGGCCCGGTCGAGCCAGGCTATCGCTACTCCCCCTGCTACCCGGACGCGCTACCCGGACGCGGCGGCGCCTCAGTAGGCGCCGGACCCGTGGAGAACAGCTGCCCAGGTCTTCCACAGGATCTGCACGTCCAGCATGAACGACCAGTTCTCCACGTAGCGCAGGTCCAGGCGGACCGACTCGTCCCAGGTCAGGTCCGAGCGCCCGTTGACCTGCCACAGCCCGGTGATGCCCGGCTTGACCGCCAGCCGACGGCGGACGTGGTCACCGTACAGCGCCGCCTCCTGTGGCAGCGCCGGGCGCGGCCCCACCAGAGACATGTCCCCGATCAGTACGTTGATCAGCTGCGGCAGCTCATCGAGCGACCAGCGGCGCAGCCATGCTCCGGCCTGAGTCACCCGCGGGTCGCGGCGCATCTTGAACAGCACGCCGTCGCTCTCGTTGAGCGAGACCAGCTGGGCCTTGCGGGCCTCGGCATCGACGACCATGGTACGGAACTTGAACACCCTGAACGCCCGGCCGTCCCGGCCCACCCTGGTCTGCCGGAAGAACGCGGGCCCGCCGTCGGACAGCCGGATGATCGCGGCGATCAGGATGAACAGCGGCGCCAGCAGCAGCAGCACGGTCAGCGCCATGGCCCGGTCGAACGCCGCCTTGATCAGCCGCCGCAGTCCGGTGAACTCCGGGTGGTCCATGTGCAGCAGCGGCAGCCCGGCGACCGGCCTGATCGTGGTCCGCGGCCCGGCCACGTCCAGCAGCGCCGGCGCCACGCACAGGTCGGTGCCGGTCTTCTCCAGCTCCCAGGCCAGGTCGCGCAGCCCGGCCCCGCTCATCTCCGGGCAGGACAGCACGGCCACCGTGTCGGCCTCGTAGCGCTGGACCACGTCGGCCACCCGGTCCAGGCCGCTGATCACCGGCACGGACATGACCTCGGCCTGCTGCACCGGCCCGGTCACGCAGGCGGCCACCACCGATAGGCCGTGGTAGGTCTCGCCGCGCAGCATGGAGGCCAGGTCGGCGACCACGTCTGAGTGCCCGACCACGACGACCTTGCGCATGCAGCTGCCGAGCTGCCGCAGCTTGTGCAACCGCTTACGCAAGGTGAACCGCCCGACCAGGTCCAGGACCGTGAGGGACGGCAGGGCGATGACCACGTAGCCGCGGGCCACGTCGGTCTTAGTCGCGTACGACGCGATCGCCACGCAGGCGGTCAGGCACACCCCGGCGTTGAGCACCTTGCGGAACTCGTCGGTGCCCACCCCGATGAAGCGTGAGTCATACCCCCCGGCTAGCGCTACCGCAATCACCCACAGTACGGGCAGCGCCATGCTCAACAACACATAAGGCCCAGTTCCTACCGATTCGTTCTTAAAGCGAACTTCAAAGGCCAGCAAGCCGGCCATGAGCCCGCAGATCAGATCGGCACTGATGGCCTGGCGCAGGTAACCGTTCGTCCAGGACACGGAACTCTGGGCGCTAAGTCGCGCTATGACCCGATCTGAGGGCCAGCGCTCGCCGAAAGCTGGTTGACCAGCCACCGCGCCCCTCTCCCCAACC
>JBOHCO010000996.1:0-3133 GCA_050698895.1 Streptosporangiaceae bacterium | reverse complement strand
CGCCAGGCCCTGGCCGTGGCCCGGGCCTGGGCCGAGTGCGGCGCGCTGACCAGCGCCGACCGCTACCTGGTGGTCAACCCGTTCTTCCACAACTTCGGCTTCAAGGCCGGGATCCTGGCCTGCCTGGACAGCGGGGCCGCGCTGGTCCCGCAGCTGGTCTACGACCCCGACCGGGCCATGCGGCTGGTCGAGGCCGAGCGGATCACCGTGCTGCCCGGGCCGCCCACCATCTACCAGTCGATCCTGGACCACCCCGGCCGCGCCGCCGCGGACCTGTCCAGCCTGCGGCTCGCCGTCACCGGCGCCGCCGTGGTGCCCGTGGCGCTGGTCGAGCGGATGCGCCGGGAGCTGACCTTCGACACCGTGCTGACCGCCTACGGCCTGACCGAGGCCGTCGTCGCCACCATGTGCCGCCCCGGCGACGACCCCGTGACCGTGGCCCGCACCTCCGGCCGGGCCACCGCCGGCTTCGAGGTCCGGGTGGCCCCGGCCGGCCCGGACGGCGCCGGCGAGATCCTGCTCCGCGGCCCGAACCTGATGCTCGGCTTCCTCGACGACCCGCAGGCCACCCGGGCCGCCGTGGACGCCGGCGGCTGGCTGCACACCGGCGACGTCGGCCGCCTGGACGACGCCGGCAACCTGACCATCACCGACCGGCTCACCGACATGTACATCTGCGGCGGGTTCAACGTCTACCCGGCCGAGGTCGAGCAGGTGCTGGCCCGCCTGGACGGCGTGGCCGAGGCCGCGGTCATCGGCGTGCCCGACGAGCGCCTGGGCGAGGTCGGCCGGGCCTACCTGGTGCCCCGCCCCGGCCAGGAGCTGGACGAGGCGCAGGTGCTGGCCTTCTGCCGGGAACGGCTGGCCAACTACAAGATGCCCAGGCAGGTCCGGCTGCGGCCCGGCCTGCCCCGCAACCCCTCCGGCAAGGTGCTCAAGCGACTGCTCAGGGAGGAGCCCGATGACCATGGAGCCCGGTGACGCGGCGCGGTCCCCCGGCGAGCCCGCGGACGAGGCCCCGGACGAGCCCGTGGTCCTCTACGAGGAGCGCGGCCCGGTGGCCGTGGTGACCCTGAACCGCCCCCGGTACCGCAACGCCCAGAACTCGGCCATGACCTACGCGCTGGACGCCGCCCTGAGCCGGGCCGTCAGCTCCGACCCCGTCCGGGTCGTCGTGCTGGCCGGGGCCGGCCGTCACTTCTGCGCCGGGCACGACATCGGCACCCCCGGCCGGGACGTGGACCAGTCCTTCGACCGGCAGGCCGTGCTGTGGTGGGACCACGTCGGCCGGCCCGGCGCCGACGGCCGCTACGCCCGGGAGATGGAGGTCTACCTGGGCATGTGCCGGCGCTGGCGGGAGATGCCCAAGCCGTCCATCGCCATGGTGCAGGGCGCCTGCATCGCCGGCGGGCTGATGCTGGCCTGGGTCTGCGACCTGATCGTGGCGGCCGACGACGCGTTCTTCGCCGACCCGGTGGTGCGCATGGGCATTCCCGGCGTGGAGTACTTCGCCCACCCGTGGGTGCTCGGCCCCCGGTTCGCCAGGGAGGTGCTGTTCACCGGCGAGCGGTTCGGCGCCGAGCGGGCCTACCAGGTCGGCATGGTCAACCGGGTCGTGCCCAGGGCCGAGCTGGCCGAGGCCACGTTCGCGCTGGCCGGCCAGGTCGCCGCCATGCCCCCGTTCGGGCTGGCGCTGGCCAAGCGCGCGGTCAACCAGTGCGAGGACCAGATGGGCCTGCGGCCCGGCATGGAGGCCGTCTTCGGCCTGCACCACCTGGCCCACGCGCACAACGCCGAGGTGTCGTCCGACTCGCTGGCCGGCCTGGACGCGCGGGCCATGAAGCGGGCCAGCGGGTGAGCCGCTGTTTGAGGCAGGACGCCGGCGGCTTCCGGGCCGAGGTGCGAGGCTGGCTGGCCGCGCACGTGCCCGCCCGGCCGCTGCCGTCCGTGGACACCGCGGCCGGCTTCGAGCGCCACCGCGCCTGGGAGCGCGAGCTGGCCGCGGCCGGGCTGGCCGTGGTCTCCTGGCCCGCCCGCTACGGCGGCCGGGACGCCCCGCTGGCCGACTGGCTGGTCTTCGAGGAGGAGTACCACGCGGCCCGGGCCCCCGTCCGGGTCGGCCAGAACGGCCTGTTCCTGCTCGCCCCCACCCTGTTCGCGCACGGCACCGACGAGCAGCGCGACCGGCTGCTGCCCCGGATGGCCAGGGCCGACGACGTCTGGGCTCAGGCCTGGTCCGAGCCCGACGCGGGCAGCGACCTGGCCGCCATCCGGGCCCGCGGCCGCCAGGTGACCGGCGGCTGGCGGCTGTCCGGCACCAAGACCTGGTCGTCTCGGGCCGCCTTCGCCGACCGGGCCTTCGGCCTGTTCCGCACCGATCCCGGGGCCGAGCGGCATCGCGGCCTCAGCTACCTCATGCTCGACCTGCGGGCCCCCGGCGTCACCGTCCGCCCCATCCGGCAGCTCGGCGGCGAGACCGGGTTCGCCGAGATCTTCCTCGACGACGTGTTCGTGCCCGACGCCGACGTCATCGGCGGGCCCGGCGACGGCTGGCGGATCGCCATGAGCACCGCCAGCCACGAGCGCGGCCTGTCGCTGCGCAGCCCCGGCCGGTTCCTGGCCGCCGCCGCCCGCCTGGCCGAGCTGTGGCAGCAGGCCGGTGATCCCGCCGACACCGCCCTGCGCGACCGGGTCGCCGACGCCTGGATCGGCGCCCGCGCCTACCAGCTGCGCTGCCAGGCCACCGCGCAGCGGCTGGCCGAGGGCGGCGAGCTGGGCGCCGAGGCCAGCCTGGGCAAGGTGTTCTGGTCCGAGCTGGACGTGGCCCTGCACGAGACCGCCCTCGACCTGCTCGGCCCGCACGCCGAGCGCAGAGACGAGGCCGGCTGGGTCGAGGGCGGCTGGGTCGAGGCCGGCTGGGTCGAGGCCGGCTGGGTCGAGGCCGGCTGGGTCGAGGCCGGCTGGGTCGACGGCTACCTGTTCGCCCTGGGCGGCCCCATCTACGCCGGCACCAACGAGATCCAGCGCAGCGTCATCGCCCAGCGCCTGCTGGGACTCCCCCGGTGATGCCGCTGCGCTCCCCCGAGCAGGACCAGTTCGGCGCGGCGGTGCACGCCCTCCTGTCCCGCCCGGC
>JBOHCO010000995.1:0-8646 GCA_050698895.1 Streptosporangiaceae bacterium | reverse complement strand
CCGCCGGCCTGGTCTTACGGCCGGCTGACTGGCCCGCTCGGGTCAGTCCGGCCGCCGGGCCGCCGGCCACAATGTCAGACGTGAGCAACTCAGCGAAGATCATCGGCCTGCTGCATCCCGGGGAGATGGGCGCGGCCGTAGGCCGCTGCCTGGCCGGACGCGGTCACCAGGTGCTATGGGCGTCCGAGGGCCGCGGCCCCGACACCGCCGCGCGGGCCAAAGCCGCCGGGCTGGCCGACGCCGGCACCGTGGCCGGGCTGGCCCGCCGGGCCGAGGTGATCATCTCCGTCTGCCCGCCGCACGCCGCGCTGGACGTGGCCTGGGCCGTGCACGGATTCGGCGGCCTGTACGTGGACGCCAACGCGATCTCCCCCGGCACGGCCGCGGAGGTCACGCAGATGATCACCGAGAGCGGCGGCCGCTACGTGGACGGCGGCATCATCGGCACCCCGCCGGCCCGCCCCGGCACCACCCGGCTGTACCTGTCCGGCGCCGATGCCGGGCAGGTGGCGGAGCTGTTCGCCGGGGCGCCGCTGGACACCAGGGTGATCTCCGGCTCGGCCACCGCCGCCTCGGCGGTCAAGATGGCCTACGCGGGCTGGACCAAGGGCAGCGCCGCGCTGCTGCTCGGCCTGCGGGCCCTGGCCCGCGAGCAGGGCGTGGAGGACGCCCTGCTGGCCGAGTGGGAGCTGTCCCTGCCCGAGCTGGCCGGGCGCTCGCAGGGGGCCGCCCAGTCGGCGCTGGCCAAGGGCTGGCGCTGGGTGGCCGAGATGGAGGAGATCGCCGCGACCATGGCCGCCGCGGGCCTGCCGGACGGATTCCACCAGGCCGCGGCCGAGATCTTCCGTCGCTCACCGCGCGACGGCCAGGCGGCCGGCGGCGAGCTGGACCGGGTCCTGACCGCCCTGTCCGGCGGCTAGGCCCGAAACGACTTGACCTTCCAGCCGGTGGAAGCGGCACAGTCGGCCAGCATGAGCGACATTCGATCCCCGGTTCCCGACCCGGCCGCCGCAGGGCCGGGCCCCGGCATCAGCCGCGCCATCTACGGCATGCCGATGTTCGCGACGCTGCTGGCCGGTGACATCCGCGCGACCGTGTCCTGGTACACCGCCGGCCTGGGCTTCATCGAGCTGTTCGCCATGCCCGGCCCGCAGGGCGGCCCGGCGCTGGTCCACCTGCGGCGGTGGCAGTTCCAGGACCTGATGGTGCGGCCGGCCCGCGAGCCGGTCACGCCCGGCCGCGGGTGCACGCTGAGCTTCGCGGCCGTCTGCGACGAGCTCGACGCGCTGGCCAGGCGGGCCCGCGCGCACGGCGGCGGCCGGGTAGACGGCCCGGCCGACACGCCCTGGAACACGACGGATCTGACCACGGCCGATCCCGGCGGCAACGTCGTGATCTTCACCGCCGCCCGGCCGGCCGGGCGCGCTGACGCGGCCTTCTCCAGACAGCTGCGCCAGTGGAGCAGCCAGCCGGGTCAGTCGGCCGGCGGATAGCCGCCCGGGGCCCTAGCAGCCCGGCAGCCGCTCCGACAGGTAGCCCACCAGGGCGTCGATGCCGACCCGCTGCTGGGCCATCGAGTCCCGTTCCCTGACCGTGACCGCCTGGTCCTCGAGCGTGTCGAAGTCCACGGTCACGCACAGCGGGGTGCCGATCTCGTCCTGGCGGCGGTAGCGGCGGCCGATCGCGCTGGCGTCATCGAAGTCGGCGTTCCAGTGCTTGCGCAGCAGGGCGGCGACGTCACGGGCCTTGGGCGACAGGTCGGCGTGCCGGGACAGCGGCAGCACGGCCACCTTGACCGGGGCCAGCCGGTGGTCCAGACGCAGCACGGTGCGCTTCTCCAGCTTGCCCTTGGCGTCCGGCGCCTCGTCCTCGGCGTAACCGTCGAGCAGGAACATCAGCATCGCCCGGTCGACCCCGGCCGCGGGCTCGATGACGTACGGGATGAACCGCTCGCCGCTCTCGGCGTCCAGGTAGGACAGGTCCTGGCCGGCGGCCTTGGCGTGCACGCCGAGGTCGTAGTCGGTGCGGTTGGCGATGCCCTCCAGCTCGCCCCACTCGGTGCCGGTGAAGTCATACCGGTACTCGATGTCGACGGTGCGCTTGGAGTAGTGCGACCGCTTGTCGGCGGGGTGCTCGTACCGCCGCAGGTTCTCCTTGGTCACGCCCAGGTCCAGGTACCAGGCCAGCCGGGTCTCGATCCAGCGCTCGTGCCAGTCCTCGTCGGTGCCGGGCCGGACGAAGAACTCCATCTCCATCTGCTCGAACTCGCGGGTGCGGAAGATGAAGTTGCCGGGCGTGATCTCGTTGCGGAACGACTTGCCGATCTGGCCGATCCCGAACGGCACCTTCTTGCGCGAGGTCTGCAGCACGTTGCGGAAGTTGATGAAGATGCCCTGCGCCGTCTCCGGCCGCAGGTAGGCCAGCCCCGAGTCCCCGCCCTCCTCCCCGTCCCTCTCCACGGCGCCCAGGTAGGTCCGCAGCAGCCCGTTGAACATGCGCGGCTCGGTGAAGGCGCCCCTGGTGCCGCAGTTCGGGCAGGCGATGTCGGCCAGGCCGTTCTCCGGCGGGTGGCCGTGCTTGCCCTCGTAGGCCTCGATGAGATGGTCCGCGCGGAACCGGTGGTGGCAGGACTGGCACTCGGTGAGCGGGTCCACGAACTCGGTCAGGTGGCCGCTGGCCTTCCACACCTCGGTCGCGAGGATGACGCTGGAGTCCAGGCCCACGATGTCATCGCGTTCCTGCACCATGGACCGCCACCACTGGCGCTTGATGTTGTTCTTGATCTCGACGCCGAGCGGACCGTAGTCCCAGGCAGCGCGCAGGCCGCCGTAGATCTCGCTGGACGGGTAGACGATCCCCCGCCGCTTGGCGAGGCTGACCAGGGTGTCCATACGATCGTTTCGGCGTGCCATCAAAGGTCTCCATCCGGCTGGCAGTCGGCGGCTCGCGGTGCGTGCATGCGCGGACCCGAGAAAAGGGGGTGGGCGGTGCCTCAGCTTAGCGGTGACCTGGCCGTGCCCGCCCCCGGTTATCGGCGGCCGGAGTACCGGCGGGCGGTAGCCTGGGCCGCCAGGACCAGGACTTACTCAAACCGGGCCAGCGGGCCTGGCCGGAAGGATCATTGACGTGAGCGGCAGCAGGCCAGGGGCGCGGCGCAGGCCAGTGCCGCCGGGCCGGACCATGTACACGCCGGGCGCCACGGAAGGCCGCCAGCAGCTCGAGCGCCGCAGCGCGGCGCCGCTGGTGTTCCTGCGGCAGCTGCCGGCGTGGCTCATCCCGGTGCTGTTCGCTGTGCTGGTCTTCGGCGGGCTGACCGTGCACGGGCCGGTCGGCGCGGTCCTGCTGGTGCTGGCCGCGGTGTTCCTGGGCTGGCTGGCGGCGGTGTCCTGGCCGCGGCTGACGCCCCTGGGCCGGGCCGGGCGGGGCGCGATCGTCGCCCTGGTGCTGGCCGTCGCGGTGTGGCAGGCGCTGCGGTGACCCGGGCCCGGCGCTAGTCGGTCAGCCGGTCTCGGACAGCGAGTTGGGCTGCGAGTTGGGCAGTGCGCCGCCGTAGCGCCGGTCCCGGCTGGCGTAGATCTCGCAGGCCCGCCACAGCTGGCGGCGGTCGAAGTCGGGGAACAGCGTGTCCAGGAACACGAACTCGGCGTACGCGGACTGCCAGAGCAGGAAGTTGGAGGTCCGCTGCTCGCCCGAGGAGCGGACGAACAGGTCCACGTCGGGGATGCCCGGCTCGTCCAGGTAGCGCGCGAATACCTTCTCGTTGATCTTGTCGGGCCGCAGGCGGCCCGCCGCGACGTCGACGGCGATGGCGGCCGCGGCGTCGGCGATCTCGGCCCGGCCGCCGTAGTTCACGCAGAACTGGAGGGTCAGCACCGAGTTCCCGGCCGTCATCCGCTCGGCGTCCTCCAGCTCGGAGATGACGCTGCGCCACAGCCGCGGGCGGCGGCCCGCCCAGCGGACCCGGACCCCCATCTCGTTGAGCTGGTCCCGGCGGCGGCGGATGACGTCCCGGTTGAAGCCCATGAGGAAGCGGACCTCGTCCGGCGAGCGGCGCCAGTTCTCGGTGGAGAACGCGTACGCGGACAGGTACGGGATGCCCAGCTCGATGGCGCCCATGATCACGTCGAACAGCGAGTACTCGCCGGCCTTGTGGCCCTCGGTGCGCGGCAGCCCGCGCTGCTTGGCCCAGCGCCCGTTGCCGTCCATGACCAGGGCAACGTGCCGGGGCACCAGGTCAGCCGGGATGGCCGGGGGCCGGGCGCCGCTGACGTGCGGGTCCGGCGGGCGCGCCGTCATGCGTGCTCCACGTGCTGAAGTGACCGGATGGAGTGCTCCAGGTGCCATTGCAGGTACGCGGCGGTGAGGCCGCTGCACTCTACCTGAGCCCGGCGCTCACTCGCGTCGGCCGCGGGCCAGTCCCCCCGCAGCAGCGCGTTCATCAGCGCGATGGTCGCTGCCGACGGCAGGGCCGCCCCGGGCCCCTGGCAGGACGCGCACGTCAGCCCGCCCGCGGCGACGCCGAAGGCGCGCAGCGCCGTCGGGCCGGCCCGGGTGCCGCAGACCGCGCACTCGTCCAGGGCCGGCGCGTAGCCGGCCACGGCCAGCGAGCGCAGCAGGTAGGCGTCCAGGACCAGCCGCGGGTGGTGCTGGCCCTCACCCAGCGCCCGCAGCCCGCCGACCAGCAGCAGGAACTGTCGCAGGGCGGGCTCCTTTTCCACCGGCGTCAGCCGCTCGGCGGTCTCCAGCATGGCCGTCCCCGCGGTGTACCGGGGGTAGTCGCCGACCAGCGGCTCGCCGTAGGGCCGGATGGTCTCCGCCTGGGTGATCACGTCCAGCGATCGGCCGGTGTACAGCAGCAGGTCCACGTGGGTGAACGGCTCGACCCGGGCGCCGAACCGGGACTTGGTCCGGCGCACGCCCTTGGCCACCGCGCGGATCCGGCCGGACCTGCGGGCCAGCACCGTGACGATGCGATCGGCCTCACCCAGCTTGTGGGTGCGCAGCACGACCCCGTCGTCGCGGTAGATGCTCACCCCGCCATTGTGGCCTACGGCACAGACACGCCCGGCCTGGCCGTTGCTACTCGGCTGTCGCGCTTTCCTCGGTCATCGTGATCACGCCGTAGGCGTGCGCGGCGGTCAGGCCGAGGTTGGCCGCGACTTGCCGGGCGGCCATCCGCTCGTCGTCGGTCAGCTGCCCGTCGGCCAGCCCGATCCGCACCACGTCGGCCAGGAACCACTCGCGGGCGGGGACGGCCAGCTGCACGGCCAGCGTGTTCAGCGTGACGGCGTCGGCGCCGGTGACCGAGGTCTGGGCCAGGTCCCGGTTGAGCGCCGCCTCGTCGTAGTCGCCCAGCCCGGCGGCGCGGACCGCGTCGATGGCCCGTCGCCGGGCCGGCTCGCTGGCCGGGTCACCGGCCAGCAGCATGCACACCGCGGCGGCCAGCGTCCCGGCCGGCAGCGCCGCCTCCATCTGGGCCGACGTCGGCACCGCCAGCACCCCCGTGCGGTAGCGGACGCCGCAGTTCACGCACTGCACGTGCTCGCCCGCCTGACCGAGCGGGATGACCGGTATGAGCAGCAGGTGGAACCAGCGGCGTCCGGCGCGGCGGCGGTACTGGCGGTCACCGCCGCAGCGCTGGCAGTGGAACGTGCCGGTGCCGGTGCTGTGGTAGCAGACCCGCAATCCGAAGATCAACATATTCCCCCTTTTTCGCGTCCGGCCGCCGGCTTCAGGGGGCGTCCCCGCTACGCCCAGGTCCGCCGATCATCACACGTCTGAGGACGATGAGCAGCGGATTCGGGCAAACACCGGCCGGCGAGACCGGGCGCCGGATAATGCGTTGCGGCTCGCGCGCTGCGCGAGTTGGCTGACTGTGTGGATAGCTGGGTGCGTATCGAGCGATTCGATCCCGTCGCCGACGGGACGCGGCTGGCCGCCTGCCATGAGCTGTGGCAGGCGGCCCAGCGACACGACGACCCGGACGGCGCGCCCATGTCGCTGCCCGGGTTCACCGGGTGGTGGGGCACCGGCTTCGCCGGCGAGCCGCGCCAGGTCTGGCTGGCCGCCGGCGACACCGGGCCGGTCGGCTGCTACCTGCTCGAGCTCCCGCACCGGGAGAACATCAGCCTCGGCACCACGGTGCTGGTCGTGGCGCCGGGCCAGCGGCGGCGCGGCCTGGGCAGCGAGCTGCTGGCGCACTGCTGCGCGCAGGCCGGCCAGGACGGCCGCACCCGGCTGACCGCCGAGACCCTGGAAGGCGCGCCGGGCGATGCCTTCGCGCGCGCGGCCGGCGGCCGGGCCGGGCTGACCGAGGTGCGGCGGATCCTGCCGGCGGACGACGCCCTGCCCGCCCGGCTGGCCCGGCTGCGCGCCGAGGCCGAGCACGCGGCGGCCGGCTACGAGCTGCTGACCTGGGCCGGCCGCACCCCGGCTGAGTACCTCGACCAGGTGGCGCAGGTGAACGAGGCCATGAACGACGCCCCGCGCGATGAGGACATCGAGCCTGAGCACTGGGACGCCGACCGGGTCGTCGTGGCCGAGGAGCGGCCCCTGAAGCAGGGCGCGCGGATGTACTCGGCCGCGGCCCGTCACGCCGCCACGGGCGAGTTCGCCGCGCTCAGCCAGCTGCTGACCGACCCGCACGCGCCGGGCTGGGGCTACCAGCTGCTGACCGCGGTGACCGCTCCGCACCGGGGCCACCGGCTTGGCCTGCTGGTCAAGACGGCGACCCACCAGTGGCTGGTCGACGCCGAGCCAGGCGTGCGCCGGGTGGTGACCCATAACTCGGAGACCAACCGGCACATGGTCGCGATCAACGAGGCGCTGGGCTACCGGCCCGAGGGCCGGGTGCGGTTCTGGGAGGTGAGCATCCCCGGGTACCTGGCCGGGCGCCGGGACAGCTACGCCTGGTCGGCGTCCTAGCGATGTCCTGGCCGGGTCCTCAGCGTCAGTCGTAGAAGCCCAGGCGGCGCAGCTGCTTGGGGTCGCGCTGCCAGTCCTTGGCGATCTTGATCCGCAGGTCCAGGTAGACCTTGGTGCCCAGCAGGGCCTCGATCTGGTGGCGGGCCTGGGTGCCGACCGCCTTGAGCCGGGCGCCCTTGGCGCCGATCACGATGGCCTTCTGGCTGGGCCGCTCGACGTACATGATCGCGTGCACGTCGACCATGTCGTCGCGGCCCTCCCTCGGGCCCATCTCCTCGACCACGACGGCGATGGAGTGCGGCAGCTCGTCCCGCACGCCCTCCAGGATCGCCTCGCGGATCAGCTCGGCCACCATCTGCTGCTCGGGCTCATCGGTCAGGTCGCCGTCGGGATACAGCGGCCGGCCGGGCGGCAGGTGCGAGATCAGCACGTCAGCCAGCACGTCGAGCTGGAAGCCGGAGACGGCCGAGACCGGCACCATGTCGGCCCAGTCACCCAGCTCGCCGATGGCCACGAGCTGACGGGCGATCTGCTCGCGGCTGGCCTCGTCGGTCTTGGTCACGATGGCGACGATCGGGGTCTTGCCCAGGCCGGCCAGCTCGGCGGCCAGGTACTTGTCGCCGGGCCCGATCCGCTCGGCGGCCGGGATGCACAGGCCGATCACGTCGACCTCGGTCAAGGTGGACCGGACCAGGCTGTCCAGGCGCTCGCCGAGCAGGGTCCGCGGCCGGTGCAGGCCCGGCGTGTCCACGATGATCAGCTGCGCGTCGGGCCGGTGCACGATCCCGCGGATGGCCCGCCGGGTGGTCTGCGGCCGGCTGCTGGTGATCGCCACCTTGGTCCCCACGAGGGCGTTCATCAGGGTGGACTTGCCGACGTTGGGGCGGCCAGCGAAGCAGGCGAAACCCGACCTGAACCCGGCCGCCGACGGCGGCGCGGGCGAGGCTGGCGACGGTGACGACGGCGATCCCACGGGCCGATTGTCCCCTAGCCGGGCGGTCCGGTGCTAACTGCGCCCACTTCGGGCCGGCGGCCGGTGGTCAGGATGACGATCGCGAGCCCGACCAGGACCAGGCCGGCCAGGGCCGCGCCGGTCAGCCGCTCCCCCAGCACGACCACGCCGAGCAGGGCCGCCACGACCGGCTCGGCCAGCCCCAGGGTCACCGCCACCGGAGCGGACAGCGTGCGCAGGCCCCGGCCGTAGAGCAGGTAGGCCGCCACGGTGGTGACCAGGCCCAGGTAGGCCGTGACGGCCAGGCCCCGGCCGGTGAGCAGCCAGCCGGCCGGGGTGGCGGCCAGCACCGGGGCCAGCAGGATCGCGGCGCCGCCGAACAGAACGCCCATGACCACGGTCTCCGACGAGCCGGCCGAGATCAGCCGGGCCGCGGTCACCGCGTACACGGCGTAGCAGACGCCGGCCAGCAGCGCCAGGGCCACCCCGCCGAGCGCCACCCCGGCCGCCTGGGCGCCGGTGACCAGCACGGTGCAGCCCGCGATGGCCGCCGCCGTGGCGATCAGCCAGCGCGGGCTCAGGGCGGGCCCGCCGGTCAGCCGGCTGATCAGGCCGGTGAACACCGGGGCGCTGCCGATGGCCAGCACGGTGCCGATGGCCACCCCGGTCAGCCGGACGGCGGAGAAGAAGAAGCAGAGCTGGTAGCCGCTGACGGCCAGGGCGGCCAGGGCCAGCCGCGCCCGGGCGGCCCGGCCCGCGCCGAGCAGAGC
>JBOHCO010000994.1:0-1492 GCA_050698895.1 Streptosporangiaceae bacterium | reverse complement strand
GTGATCAGCTTGACGTAGCCCGGCTTGGGCGCCTCGCCGCCGGCGAAGTCGAAGTCCGCTCCGTTGACGTAGACGTAGCCGCGCCCGTCCACCACGATCTCGTTGGCCCCCTGATCGGCCAGGGCGGCCATGGATCCGTCGGGCTGCTGGCCGCGCACCTGGTCTCCGGTCATCAGCAGCCGGCCGTCGGGTCCCCAGGCGATCGAGTAACCCATCGACCGGTCCGAGCGGACCGGCATCACCTCGGCCCGGCCGTCCAGGCCGACGGCCACGACCTGCCGCTCGATCCAGTTGCAGAACCACAGCCGCCCCTCGTGCCACCGAGGTGATTCGGGTATTCCGAGTCCTTTCAGCAGGACCTCTGGCTCACTCATGACGCCTCCCGGTCTTGTGTCGTCGCTTGAGTCGCTTCACCCCCTACACGAAGGAGGGCGGGCCAGATCGACACGGGAGAGCCGGCCGATCAGCGGACAGTGAGGTCGTCGGAGCGGCCGGCGGCCAGGCGTGACCACTGCGCGGTCGGCCGCCCGTCCAGGCGGAACTGCTCCCCGTTGGTCTTGAACCGCTTCGGCCAGCCCGCGGGCGAGTTCTCCCAGGACTCCTGGCGGCCGTAGACGGTCATGTCCAGCAGCCCGTAGCTGGGGGTCATCACCTCACCGGCCCGGCCGCTGCTCCAGTAGGTCTCGAACACCTGCCCGCCGTCGCGCAGGTAGCACACCTGCATGCCGAACCACCGACCGGCCAGCAGCGCGTCGGCCGACTCCCGGGCCGAGTACCAGGGCATCTCGTAGCCCATGAAGTTCCGGTAGGCCGCGCTCTCGGGGTAGGTGCCCTCGCTGAACGTGGCGTAGGTGACGTCCCGCGAGTGCAGGTAGGACAGCTCGGCGATCTGGCCGTTGAAGAACGTGCAGCCCTCGCACTGGTTCTCGGCGGGCTGGCCGTCGTGCCACATGTGGTAGTAGGCGATGAGCTGGCGGCGACCCTCGAACACCTCGATCAGGGGGACCGGCCCGTGCTCGCCGATCACCGGGATCGCGGGGTCGACCTCGACCATCGGCAGCTTGCGCCGGGCGGCCGCGATGGCGTCGCCCTCGCGAGTGTGCGCCTTCTCCCGGACCAGCAGGTCATCCAGCAGCACCTGCCAGTCGTCCCGGCTCACCACCGCGGGCCGCGCGGCGGCGTGGCCGATCCCGTTGGTGCCCACCTTGTTACTCATGATCTTCTCCATCCGCTTGAGCGCACGTGCCATCCCACTGGTGAGACGGAGAAAGTTCGTCGATCTCATCGCCCGCGCCTGCCATTCCGGCTGCCGGGAGCGGGCGTTTCGGATTGAATAGCAGTAGCTTGTGTCGGTTCGGGGTCAGGGCGGGGGTGGCGCGTGCGCGGCTGGGGGCGGCCAGGAGCACTGGCGGCGATCGCGATCCTGGGGCTGTTGTCGGCGCCGGCCGGGGCGGCCAGCGCGTCCGTCGCCGGGCCGCGGGCCGTCGTGGCC
>JBOHCO010000993.1:0-8906 GCA_050698895.1 Streptosporangiaceae bacterium | reverse complement strand
AGAGCTGCCAGGGTCCCGGCTGCGCTCCAAGACGTCCTGATCAGAGCAAAAACCGATGCTGCTGACCTTGAGGCACAACAGGCCTAGGAGCCGGCCGCTAGGACTGATGACGGCGACCCGCCGCCGCCTAGCGTCGAGCATCGCCTGGCGTGCTTCAGTAAGGCTGGCTGCTGCCTGGACGGTACGGCCATCGAGCCGGCCGAGTTGCACAGCCGGGACGTGGGGAGCGGCATCCAGGGCGATGTCGCTGCGCTCCACAACTGTGACCAGGTACCCCGCCGTGTTGATGATCAGCGCGGCATGGACATGCTGGTCCTTGAAGAACCCCGTCATCTCTGCGACCGTGGCGGCCGGAGAATGCGTCCAGGGGACGGAAAGCATCGCCTCCGAGACAGTGTGACTGCCGGGGCCAGGGCTCTGTCTAGTCATCGGGTGCTCCCTCCCGAGGCTAGAATACCGAGACGCCGATTAGCACCTATCAGGCAGACTCAGGGGCCTCCTGCGCGCGGGATTCATGCTGCCGCGCCGCTTTCGTCCCTGGCTCGCTAGCGCTCCATGCGGGCCAGGGCCAGCCAATGGGCGACGGGAGGCATTCGCTTCGTCCGCCGTCCGGGTTCATGATCAACTTCAGGATCAACTGCTTCGGCTGTGCTCGTGTACCGCAGGGCGCGGGCACACGCGGGCCTCGTCTTCTTGTTCGTCGCACTTCAGGAACCGATGAGTTCTGGCTGTTCTCCATCTCGCCTTCACCGCACCCGTACCCGGGCTTCATGCCTTCCGCCCTGACTAGTCATATCCGGTGACCGAGGAGAAAGCATGTCAGAGCGCCACCCCGAAACCGACCACCCTTGCGAGCTTGAAGTCAACGTTGGCTACTTCGCTCCGCTCGCATCGGCTAAGCAACTGCAGCTCACCACGTTCGAACGAAATGGCATGCCCGCATCCGCCCCGGTACCCGCGGTGGTCGATGGTGACCGTGCCTACTTCTCAGCCTGGAGTGGGTCGGACAGCGCGAGGCGTCTCCGGCGCATGGGCGCGGTGCAGGTGGCCCGGTGCAGCATGCGGGGCCTTCTCATCTACGGGCCGCCGCTCGATGCGGCTGCGCGGCGGCTGCCCACCGCGGAGGCCAGGCAGGTCGCCGGGACACTGGCCCGCAGGCACCCGATCCGCCATCGCTTCGTGATCCCGTTGCTTCGGCGGACACGGCGACAGCGTCTGGTGCACTACGAACTCCTGGCCGATGCCGTGGCCGACAGCGGCGAATAACCCGAGAGCCAGGCTGCGGTTCCTGACCCGGCAAGGATCCCGGGCCTGGGCCGGGAGCCAGGTTCATGGCGCGAACAGCTGATGCAACCGAGCCTGGAGCGCGACTGAGCCTTCGGTGAGACACGCCTTGCACGGGCCCCGGCCGCCCAGGATACTGCCGGTGATGCGAGTGATCGTTGTCGGTGCCGGGGCGGTCGGCAGCACGGCTGTCGAATCGCTGCACGAGCACCATGAGTGCACGGTCGTGGATGTTGATCCGGCGCGGTTGAAGGCGGTGTCGGACGCGCTCGACGTTCGAGTCGTGCGCGGGGACGGGGCCGGCCGCGAGGCACTGCAGGCCGCTGAGGTCAATCGTGCCGACCTGGTGCTGGCATGCATGCCGCGAGATGAGGCGAACCTCGTGACGGCGATGCTCGTACGACGCCTGTCGCAGGCGCGGACCGTGATCCGTACGGGCGACACGGCTTATCTCGACACCTGGCGAGCCGGCGATCTCGATGTGGACTTCATCGTCTCCAGCGCGTTCGAGACCGCCAGTGCGATCGCACGCCTGATCGGCGTGCCGGGCGCACGCCAGGCGGATTTCTTCCTGGACGGCGAGGTTCAGGTCCTGCAGTTCGATGTTTCACGGCGGATGCCGCCGACGTTCTGCGGACGCCCGCTGGCGAGGGCCGGCTTGCCGCGCCAGTCCCGCGTGGTGGGCATCGTCCGCGATGGCGATCAGATCAGGCCGGGTGCTGGCGAGCGGCTGCTTGCCGGTGATCGCGTGATCGTTGCGGCATCGCGCTCGGGTGCGCTCGAGTGGAGCAAGCTGCTTGTCCCGGGCGATGAGGTGGTCAGCGACGCCACCTTGTTCGTGGGGCCAAGGCTGAGCGCGACCGTCGCCGAGGTCCTGCTTGAGCGCGGCATCCGCGTCCGGGTGGTGGAGAGCGACCGGCAGCGAGCTCACGAGCTGGCCGAAGTCCTGGCCGGCGCACGCGTATTTAACGCCTCGCCGTTCGACCGCGCGTTCCTCCGCCGCGAGCGGATCGCCGACACTACCGCGGCCGTCTTCGCCCTGGACGACGACGCCCGGAACCTGTATGCCGCGGTGCTGGCCAAGGCAAACGGCGCGCGGTTCACGATCGCCGTCCTCGTCGATCCGGATGCCGCCGAGGTCTTCCGCGCGGCTGATGTCGACTCCGCCATCGACCCGGCCGCGGAGACGGCCGAGGTGATGGTTCGCTTCGCCCACGATCCGCGGACCCGGCAGATCGCGATGCTGGACGATGATCACTTCGAGGTTCTTGACATCGCGGTGCGTCCCGCCAGCCGCCTGCTCGGTCGCCCGCTGGCCGAGTTGCCGGCGACCACCAGCGTGATCGGCGCGATCGTACGCGACGGTGCCGTCCTGTTTCCGCGCGGCGATCAGCAGTTGCAGGCCGGCGATCGCGTGATCGTGCTTGCGGAGCGCCGACGGGTGCGCGATGTGGAGCGGGCGCTCTGATAGATCTGAAGCGGCTGCGTCGTCGCGCGCGCCTCTGGCCCGGGCGGCTGTCAGCCGGAATCGACATGCGGCTGGTGCTCGATCTGTTCGGCACGGTGATGAAGTGGCTGGCACTCGCGTTCGCGGCGCCCGCGGCCGTGGCCGTGGCGGAGGGCGAGTCCGTGCTCCCGTTCCTGGTATCCGGCGTGGCCGCGGCGGTCGTCGGGTGGGGCCTGACTCGGCTGACCCCCGCGCGCGGCGGGCTGGCGCTCGGCCCGCGCGAGGTGTTCCTGGTCGTGGTGCTGGTCTGGACGCTGGTGCCGGCGTTCGGCGCCCTCCCGTACCTGCTCGGCGGGGTCAGGCAGCTGAGCGACCCGGTTGACGCCTACTTCGAGTCGGTGTCCGGCTTCACCGCGACTGGCGCGACCGTGCTGACGCACATCGAAGCACTCGGGCCAGCGATGCTGTTCTGGCGCCAGCTCACGCACTGGATCGGGGGCATGGGAATCATCATCCTCGCGATCGCGGTGCTGCCTCGCCTGCGGGTAGGCGGCAGGCAACTGCTAGAGCGCGAGCTTCCGGGACCCAGCGAGATCGAGCCCCTGGGCGCCACCGTCCGCGAGCTGGCCCGACGCCTCTGGAAGGTGTACGTGGGCATAAGCGCCGCCGGGTTCCTGGCGCTGGCCGTGGTCGGGTGGACGGGGCTCGACCCCGCCATGAACCCCTTTCAGGCCTTCTCGGCCGCGACCTCGGCAGTCGCCCTCGGCGGCTTCTCGCCGCGCGCCGAGTCCGCGCGCGGGCTGGCGCCAGTCACTCAGTGGATCATCTGCTTGCTGATGGTGGTGGCCGGGATCAACTTCCTGCGGCTGCACCGCCTGCTGGTGCTGCGTCGGCTCCGTGCGTTCGCGCGCGATGAGGAGCTGCGGCTGTACTTCGTGCTGCTGGCTCTCGGGAGCATCACGCTGGGGATCGAGCTGTTCGCGAGCCGGACGGCCGGGGGAGTCGAGAGCGTCGTGCGCGCCGCGACCTTCCAGGCGGTGTCGGTGATGACCACGACGGGCTTCGCGACCCTCGACTGGACCAGGCAGGGCCCCCTGGTGACGCTGACCTTGCTGCTGCTGATGTTCGTGGGCGCCTCATCGGGTTCCACCACCGGGTCGATCAAGGTCGTGCGCCACCTGATGCTCTTCCGGCTCGCCCGGCGGGAGCTCGAGCACGCGGTCCATCCGGAGATGGTGGTCCCGGTCCGGGTCAGCGGCGCGGTGATCGACGAGGGCGTGCTGCGCTCGGCCGTCATGTTCGTGGTGCTCTACATGCTCGTCTTCGCACTCGGCGCGATCAGCCTCCTGCTCGATTCCCGGCGCGTGGGCGGGCAGCTCGGCGCGTTCGAGGCGCTTGGCGCGGCCGCGTCCTGCCTGGGGAATGTCGGGCCAGCGTTTGGGAGTGCCGGCCCGTTCGGTTCGTACGCCAGCTTCACCGATCTGTCAAAGGTGATGCTCACCTTCCTGATGTTGCTGGGCCGGGTCGAGATCGTGCCGATCGTGGTGCTCTTCACGCGGTCGTTCTGGCGC
Source organism: Streptosporangiaceae bacterium (assembly GCA_050698895.1). Lineage (GTDB taxonomy): Bacteria > Actinomycetota > Actinomycetes > Streptosporangiales > Streptosporangiaceae > DASUBV01. The sequence continues at coordinate 4,604 of JBOHCO010000993.1, read as the reverse complement.
CGGTGAGCCAGCTCTGCGCCGGCCAGCATCACTGTCACAGCGAGGTGAGCTGCCGGTGCCGGGATACCCGGCCGCGCAGGCCGTGCCCTGCCTCCAGTTCCGGGGCCGGCGGCGGGATGCCAGGACCGAGCTAGCCAGCAGGGGCGGTCTCGCCCGGCACCCCCCCTTGGTAGGTGGGCCTGATGTCCTCTATTATTTACTAGAATAGGTCAGTGAAATCAGCTATGAGGGGATGCGACCACAGCCGCGCGGTCCTGGTTGCCGACGCCCTGGCCGGATGCGCGCACCGCGGCGCTGCCGATGACCAGGCAGTCTCGACTGGGCGGCGCAGACGCCGGGAAAGCGCCGCCGATGAGTGACCTGCCGGCCACTGCCCGGCCGAGGCGGCCGGGTCGCCCAGAGGTAAGGGAGGCAGTCGTGTTCCCCGTGTGTGAGCAGCGCATCCTGCGTCAGATCGCGGACGGACTGCACGCGGATGACCGCGGGTTCTGCCGCCGCTTCGCACTCCGCGCGGCCGTGCTGGCGTGGGCCGGACCGGCTCACCGGAGTTGCCTGGGAGCCGTCACAGTCGGCACGGTCCTGCTGGTCTGCGCCGCGCTGGCGGCGACCGCGGCGGTCAGGCCGGCCGCCATCGCCGCGGTCCGGGCGCTAGGGTCGGCAGCCCGGCATTCAGCCGTCCGGCGGACCCGGCCGGAGTAGCCATCGCCCCGTCCCGATCCCCGATCGTAAACCCCCTGCTGCCCGTGCCCCTGTTGTCTAGGTTCGGCCGTCAGTCCGGCGAGCGCTGGTCGGCCTGCGGTTGTCGTGACCTCGCGGTGCCGGCGAGGGCCTCCGGCCCGAGTCGGGCGGCGTCAGGACGGCCGCGCGTTCCCGAGGCTGGCTGCATCGGCGCGGGGCAGCGCGGCGACCATGGGCGTGTCGGCGCCAACCACGCCCAGCCGAGCGGCCCCGCCGGGGGAGCCGAGCGGCTGGTCCCGGCCGGGGAGCGACTCGTCGAAGAACCGGGCGTTCTCCCTGGAGTACGCCTGCCACTGGTCCGGCAGGTCGTCCTCGTAGTAGATCGCCTCCACCGGGCACACCGGCTCGCACGCCCCGCAGTCCACGCATTCGTCCGGGTGGATGTAGAGCATGCGCTCGCCCTCGTAGATGCAGTCCACCGGGCACTCATCCACGCACGCCCGGTCCAGCACGTCCACGCACGGCTCGCCTATCACGTAAGTCACGGGTTCTCCCTCCCGACACTGAGCACTGCCTCCCGGCTATTCTAACAGTCGAATATGTTAAAATTAAAAACGCGCAGAGGATCGCGGCGAGCTGCCCCACGGCGGCGTGGTGTGGTGTGTGGCGGCAATCTGGCAACCTGGCGCGCCCGGTCACCGATCATGTCCTGATGTTTAGACAATTAATATAGTAGAAACTCTACACTGAGGGAGACGCGATGACTGAGCAAGAGCTCGATGTGCGCCCGCTGGGCAAGCCCGACAAGCACCCGGCGATTTTCGCCGCATACCAGGCCCTGGCCGCTGGGGATGCGTTCGTGCTGGTCAATAACCACGACCCTCGGCACCTGCGGGATGAGTTCGAGACCGACTATCCCGGCAGCTACGGCTGGGAGTACGTGGCCAGGGGACGCGAGGCTTGGCGGATCCGGATCAGCAAGCTCACCAGTACCCCGCTGCCCCGGATCCTGGTGAATACAGCCGACCTCGAGGAGACCGGGGCCGACGCGGCCGGGGCGATCTGGAAGCTGCAGGCCAGGGACCGCGACCTGGACTCCAACATCATCGCGCTCCCGCCCGGGGCGACCATCGACGCCCACGCCGGCCCGGACCTGGACGTCCTGATCTACGTCCTGGCCGGCTCCGGCCAGCTCACCACCGAGCAGGGCGTCCTGGACCTGGCCCCTGGCGCGCTGGCGTGGCTGCCGCGCCGGTCCCGCCGTCAGTTCACTGCCGGGCCGGGCGGCCTGCGGTACCTCACCGTTCACCAGCGCCGCCAGTCCTTGGTCCTGGGCACCGCCCGCCCGCCAGCCGGCTCGCCCTGAGCACCATTGTCGGCCGGAAGTCACCCATGTCCAGCGCCGCCGAGGCGGTCCTGCTCGCCGTCTTCATCCTCGCCAGCTGCATCTGGGTGGGCGGCTACGTCGCCATCGCCGTCGTGGCCCGCACCGCGGCCACCGTCCTCGAGTCCCGGCAGCGGATCGCCTTCTTCCGCTCCCTGGGCCGTACCTACCTGCTCGTCGGAGTCCCGGCCCTGCTGGTCGCGCTGGGAACGGGAGCCGGCCTGCTCAGCCGCCATCGCTGGGATGGCACGGTCGGCGCCGCGGTGCTGGCGGCCCTGGCGCTGGTGAGCTGCCTGACGGTCGCGGTGGTCCAGGCCCGGCGGATGACCCGGCTGCGCCGTTGCGCGCTGGCCGCTCCGGCCGACGCCGGCCTGGCCCTCCGAGTAAGCCAGGGCGCACGCGCCGCCGCCGTGCTGCGCGCCACGATCGGCGCGATCAGCCTGACCCTGATCGTCCTCGGTTCCTTCCTGGCCACCTGAGCTCGCTCTACCCATTAGGAGACCTCATGCCCGCCGAAACCCTGCAGTCGGCACTGGAGCGCGAGCACCGCGGGATCGACCGCGGGATCGAGGCCTTCGCCGCCCGGCCCGACGACGGGGCGGCTACGCCCGTGATCGACGCGATGCGGGCGCTGCGCAGGCACATCTACCTCGAGGAAGCCTTCCTGTTGCCGCCGCTCCGGGCCGCAGGCGCGGCCATGCCGGTCCTGGTCATGCTGCGTGAGCACGGCGAGCTATGGCGCACCATGGACTACCTGAGCGCGCTGCTCGGCCAGGGAGCGGACTCCCGGCGCCTGGGCGAGGCCTGCGACGAGTTCCTCCAGCAACTCGACCGGCACAACACCAAGGAAGAGCCCATCATCTACCCGCTGGCCGATACCGCCCTGACGGCCGAGGCCAGGACCGAGCTGACCCGGTTTCTGGCCACGGGACAGACCCCCGATGGCTGGACCTGCCAGCACGGCCGCCCGTGAGGCCGGCCGGCCCGGACGCTGGCGGGCCGGCCGGCGGGCTCCGGCAGAACAATTCACTTGTTTTTACTAAGAAGTTTGAGTAATCTGACTCAGACGGATCTTAGTCGCCGGTTTCCTGCCCACGTCCTGCCCTCCTGCTGGGGGGCACGTGGGTGACGAGAGCCGCGGAGAGGGAGTGACTCGTGATCACCAGCAGCGACCAGAATCCCGCTCCGGAGGCGGGACTCGAGCCGCTGGGGCTGATGTCGGCGCTCGGCCGGAACGACAGCCCGGCGCTGCTGCGGGAGTTGCTACGTGACGTCATCGACCCGGAGATCGGCATCAACATCGTGGACCTGGGCCTGATCTATGAGGCTCGGCTGTCCGGCGAGGGCGTGGCGATGGTGGTGATGACGCTCACTACGCCCGGCTGCCCGCTGAGTGGCTACCTCGACGATGCCATCCATGAGTGCCTGTTCGGGGCGCCGGGCGTGAGTGATGTAGACGTGCAGATCGTGTGGGATCCGCCCTGGGATCCGGACGAGATGATGAGCGACTGGGCCAAGGAGCAGCTCGGGTGGCGGCGTTGAGCCGGCCCGAGATCACCCTGACCGCGCCCCGGCGGCGCCGCGCCCGGTGGGTGCCGCCGCTAATGGCTGCCGCGGTGGTCTGCCTGTTGGCCGGGCTGTGGGAAGGGCTGGTCTACCTGGGCCTGCCGCTACCGGCGGGCGGAACCAGCCTGCACGCCAACCATGGCCCGATCATGGTTCTCGGTTTCCTGGGCACGTTGATCGCGCTGGAGCGGGCGGTGGCGCTCGGCAAGGCCTGGGGCTACCTGGCCCCGGCGGCCGCCGGGGCGGGCGGGCTCGCGGTCAGCGCGGGCGCGCCTGGCAGCCTCGGGGAGGTGCTGATTGGCGCGGGGGGCATCGTCCTGGTCGCGATCTTCGTCGCGGTGCACCGAATCCAGCCGTCGCTGCACAATGTAGTGCTGGCCGCCGGGGCCGTCTGCTGGGTGGCGGCGGCCGGTCTGTGGCTGGCCGGGTGGGACATCTCTCGCCTGGTGCCCTGGCTGGCCGGATTCCTCGTGCTCACCATTGCCGGGGAGCGACTGGAGCTGTCCCGGATGGCGGGCACGTCGCGTCGGGCCCGGGTGCTGTTCGCCTGCGCCGCCGGGGTGTTCGCGGCCGGGCTGCTAGCCTCGCTGGGCGCTGGCCCGGCGGCGCCAGTTCCCGGTGGGCCGGTGCCGGTCGGGATCCGGATCACCGGGGTCGGCCTGATCGCCCTGGCCGCCTGGCTGTGCCGGTATGACATCGCTCGTCGCACCATCCGCGGGCACGGGGTCACCCGCTACATGGCGGTCGCACTGCTGACCGGTTATGCCTGGCTCGTCGTCGCGGGCGGGCTATGGACGGGCGTGGGGCAGCTGGCCGACGGACCCGCCTTCGACGCCGAGCTGCATGCCGTCTTCCTCGGCTTCGTGATGTCGATGATCTTCGCGCACGCGCCGGTGATCGTGCCGTCCGTGCTCGGCCGCCCGCTCCCATTCCGGCCCGTCCTGTACGTCCCGCTGGTGCTGCTGCACGCCTCGCT
>JBOHCO010000992.1:0-1765 GCA_050698895.1 Streptosporangiaceae bacterium | reverse complement strand
TCCGGGGCGCCGAGCACCGGGCGGGCTACCAGCACGTGTACTCGCCGGTGCTGGCCAAGCGCGAGCTGTACGAGATATCCGGGCACTGGGCCCACTACCGCGACGACATGTACCCGCCGATGCGCCTGGGGGGCGAGCAGATCGTGCTGCGGCCCAGCCTGTGCCCGCACCACGCGGTGATCTACCGGTCCCGCGCCCGCAGCTACCGGGAGTTGCCGCTGCGGCTGGCCGAGATCGGCGGCCAGTACCGGGCCGAGCTGTCCGGGGTGCTGGGCGGGCTGACCAGGGTCCGCGCGATGCAGCTCAACGACGCCCACATCTTCTGCGACCTGGACCAGATCGCCGCCGAGGCCAGCGCCGCCCTGGAGCTGATCCGCGCGGCGTACGCGGCGCTGGGCATCAGCCCCGTCCGCTACCGGCTGTCACTGCCCGGCCCGGGCGAGAAGTACGTCGATGATCCGCGGATGTGGCACCGGGCCGCTGACCTGCTCGCCAGCGTGCTCGAGTCGTGTTGCGTGCCCTATGAAGAGGCGGCCGGAGAGGCCGCCTTCTACGGGCCGAAGATCGACGTGCAGGTCGCCGATGGAGCCGGCCGGGAGGTCAGCATGTCGACCATCCAGGTCGACTTCTACATGCCGTCCCAGTTCGACCTGCACTACATCGGGCCGGATGGGGCCCGGCACCGCCCGGTCATGCTGCACCGCAGTGTCGTGGGCAGCATGGAGCGCGCCGTCGCCCACCTCATCGAGGTGCACGGCGGGGCGTTCCCGGCCTGGCTGGCCCCGGTCCAGCTGGTCATCCTCCCGGTGTCCGAGGCCGAGCTGGACCAGGCCGAGGCGCTCCGGCAGCAGGCCGCCGGCCAGGGACTGCGGGTGCAGATGTCCCGCCCGGAGCACGGCAGCCTCGGCGCCCGCATCCGGGCTGCCCGGCTGGTCCCCTACCAGGCCGTGATCGGGACCAGGGAGGCCGCGGCAGGCCAGGTGGCGCTGCGCCTGCGGGACGGGCGGCGCCTGGATCCCCGGCCCGCCGCCGAGGCGCTGGCCCAGATCGGCGGCCTGGTCGGGGCGCACCGGGCCGACCTGTGGGAGGCCGACCCGCGGGAGAAAGACATCGATTAACAAGGGCGGCCCGGCCGGTCAGCTGAACTGGCGCGCGCTCGGGTACCGCTGGCCGCCGTCGACGACGACGTTGGCGCCGGTGACCCACGCCGCTCGCGGCGAGAGCAGGAAGGCCACCACGTCGGCGACCTCGTTCGGGTGACCCAGCCGCCCGAACGGGAACTGGGTGTCCCGGAACGTGGCGAACAGCTCGGGGTCCTGCTCCTGGAAGGTCTCCCAGGAGCTGCCGGGGAACATGATCGAGCCGGGGCTGACCGCGTTCACCCGGATCCCGGCCGGGGCCAGCTCCTGGGCGGCCACCGAGGCCAGCTGGATCTCGGCCGCCTTGGCCGCCGCGTAGGCGGTGCGCGGCGCCGGGCGCATGCCCGTGATCGAGGCGATGAGCACGATCGACCCGCCGCCCGCGGCCCGCAGGTGGCTGAGGCCGGCCCGGATCAGCTCGGCGGCGTGCCCGGCGTTCAGCACGAACGTGGCGGTGAACTCGCCGGGCTGGGAGCTGGTCAGGTTGCCGCCGCCGACGGTGCCGCCCGCGTTGGCCACCAGGTGATCCAGGCCGCCCAGGGCGCCGGCTATCTCGTCCACCGCCCGGCTCAGCGCGGCCGGGTCGGTGACGTCGGCCACGGCCGTTGCCACGGTCACGCCGGGCC
>JBOHCO010000991.1:0-2456 GCA_050698895.1 Streptosporangiaceae bacterium | reverse complement strand
GCCACCGCCTGGCTCGCCCGCCACCTCCCCACCAGCCAGCCCGCCGACGGCAGCGACCCCGACGGCCCGCAGGCCGACGACCCGGCCGCCAGCCAGCCCGGCGACACCGGGCCGGCCTCACCCAAGGTCGACCTTGACGAGCTGCTGGGACCCCTCCCCGAGGACGCCTTCACCCCGGACCGGCCCCGCGCCCTCCGCCGTGCCGCCGCCCGCGCGGGCCAGCCCGGCTGGCTCACCGGCAAAGCCGCCCTGGCCTATTCGTGTGACGCGAAAATCGCGCCCATGGTCTGCGGCCACCTCGACCGCCACCTCCTGGCCCGCGCCGTCACCGACCTCCTCGCCGGCGACCTCGCCAACCTGATCACCAGCACCGACCCGATACCTACGCCCGGGCCGCGCTGCACCTGCGACGAGCACCCAGCCCCACCCCGAGCCGCCATCCCCGGCTCCCAGCCGAGCACCGGCCCGCCCTGCGTGCCTGCCGCCGCCGGCCCGGTCCCGCCCGGCCTCACCGCCCCGCCCGGCAGCGCCACTGGCGGCAGCGCGCTGACCCCCGGCGGCCTGGCCCGCCTCCAGGACACCCTGCTCCGCTACGCCGTCAGCCTGCTGTCCGGCCCCGCCGGGCTCGCCTCCTACCTCCGCACCCAGCTCACCGGCGGGTTCTTCCCCGCCCCCAGCCTCCCCCTCGACCTCGGCCAGCCCACCGAGCAAGTCCCGCCCCACCTGCGCCGCGCCGTCACCAAACGCGACCGGCACTGCTCCTTCCCCGGCTGCACCGCACCGCCCGTCCGCTGCCACGTCCACCACCTCATCCCCCGGTCCCAGGGCGGCCCCACCCGCCTCGACAACCTCACCCTCCTCTGCGCCTTCCACCACCTCATCGCCGTCCACCGCTGGGGCTGGACCCTCCAACTCCACGCCGACGGCACCACCACGGCCATCAGCCCGGACGGCCGGAAGGTCCTGCACAGCCACAGCCCGCCACCCGGCCAGGACCCTCTGTGGGCCGACCCGCCAGCACACGGCCCGCCCGCCACCGCCGCCTGAACTCCGCACGGGAAGTACAACTAAGAAAGCACCGAGTAAAGCAAATTGGAATTAAATTGATACTCGGCATTGCTTTCAGAAATTAGTATTTCGCGCTAGAGTGAATTAAGCGAGTACGGTTTCTTACCGTGACTAACGCTCCTCCTGATATTTCTGGCCGCCATCTGCGGTATGCCGACCTGGACACTCCCCTGACGGGATTCCTCTGCCAGGCCGAGCACCTCACCGGCGATCAGCCAGGCATCCTGCTCATCCACGGCGGCGCCGGCCTGGACGAGCATGCCCGGCAGCAGGCCCGCCGCTATGCCGCTCTCGGCTACACCGTCCTCGCCTGCGACATGTTCGGCGACGGCATCGCTGGCGACCGGGACCGCGTCATCAACTGCCTGATGGCCCTGCGGGACGACCCGGCGTTCCTCGTCCGCCGGGCCCGGGCCGGGCTCGCGGCTCTCGCGGCCACCCCGGGCACCAGCGGGCCGGCAGCAGCGGTCGGCTTCTGCTTCGGCGGCCTGGCCGCCCTGCAACTGGCCCGGTCCGGGCACCCCTGGCCGCCGCCGTCAGCATCCACGGCAGCCTGGCCACCAGCACGCCGGCCAAGCCGGGCTCGGCCCGCCCCCGGCTGCTGGCCTGCCACGGCGCCGCGGATCCGCACGTCCCGCTCAGCGACGTCACCGCCTTCGCCGACGAGATGAACGAGGCCGGCGCGGACTGGCAGCTCATCATGTACGGCGGTGCCCAGCACGGGTTCACTCACGCCGACGCCGCGCCCGGCGCCATGCCCGGAGTGGCCTACCACGAGGCAGCCGACCGCCGCTCTTTCGCCGCCGCCCGCGACTTCCTGGCCGAGTCGTTCGCGCTCGGCGGCGAGGCCGGCCCTGGCAGCGCGGCTACCGCCGGTAGGTAACGGTCAGCGGGTTGGTCAGGGCGATCATGACATGCTGCGAGATCGGCGGGCTGGGCGCGCTGTAGTGGACGCCCGGCGCGGGATCGTTGCCAGGACCGCCGGGGTTATACAGCGGCTTGTAGCGCCCGGTGGACGGGATCTCCACGGTGGTGATCCGCCGCGCGGCGGCCTGGCTGCCATCCAGCACGATGTCGATGTAGTTGTTGCGGACCTCGGTGTAACAGCCGTCGTAGGACGCCTGCTTACGGCCGAGGTTGGCCAGTCCGACGACGCGCAGCGGCTGACCGTCGATGTAATAGGTCTTGCCGGACCGGGTGAGCTGGACCATCCGGCCCGACGAGGTGACCGCATCGACTCGGAAGTACTGGTCGTACTCGGTCGGCAGCAGGGGGGTGACCCCATTGGGGGTCATGCCGCCGGAGGTGTACATCCGCAGGCGGAACCTAGCCTGGCGGCCGTACAGGCTCACGCCCGAGTTGGGCAGATTCTGCCGGAAGATCGGCGG
>JBOHCO010000990.1:0-7565 GCA_050698895.1 Streptosporangiaceae bacterium | reverse complement strand
CGGGCCTGCCGACGCGGGTCACGCACGTCAAGGTGGGCAGCCAGACGGCGACGCTGAAGATCCGCGGCGACTGGAAGATGGTCAAGGCCAAGCTGCCGGTCGAGCACCTGCCCAAGCCGAAGATCATCAGGCGGGCGACCGCGCGGGCCAACGGCTCCGCCACGTCCGGCAACTGGAGCGGCTACGTCGACATTGCCAACAAGGGCGTGGCGCTCAGGTACGTGACCGCGGACTTCAACATCCCCAACCTGAACTGTGCCAACAGCACGGGCGGCACCTCGGGCTTGTCATACTACTCCGGCTGGACCGGCCTGGACGGCTGGACCGACGGCACCGTCGAGCAGCAGGGCATCGAGAGTTACTGCTCGGGGAGCACCCAGGGGCTGTGGGTGTTCTACGAGATGTACCCGGCCGCCCCGGTGGTCTTCACTGGCGCCAGCCCCGGCGACGCGGTGCAGGCCTCGACCTACTACAACTCCTCGACCGGCAACTACAGCCTGGTCGTCTCCGACCTGACCCAGGGCGGCGCCGGGGTGTCGGAGACCATCAAGTGCGCCGGCACCTGCCATAACAGCTCCGCCGAGGTGGTCAGCGAGGCGCCCGGCGGCGGCCCGCCCACCTACGGCCTGGCCGACTACGGCGCGCAGAACTACACCACCGTCGGGGTCACCAGCCGCAGCGGGACCAAGGGCACGCTGGCCGGCAACAAGCTGTGGAGCAGCGACTCCATCAAGATGATCAGCCAGTCCACCGGCCACACGCTGTCCACGGTCGGCGGCCTGCAGGGCAACACCGCGTTCGTGGCCAAGTGGGCCGCGTCCACCTGATTGCCCGTCGCTCGTCCACGACCGGGCACGCCCGGCCAGGCAGGAGCCTGGCCGGGCGTGCCCGCCTGGTTGGCCGGCGGTATCGGCGTTGACGCCCCGGCGGGGGAACCTTAATGTGAAGCTCGGCCATGTAACCGTTTAGATGGGGTATTTGCGCTGATCACTGGGGGAGACGCCACGGGAAAGAACCGACCGGGCGGCGCCCCGGCGCCTACCCTGTACGACGTCGCCCGGGAGGCCGGCGTCTCCACCGCCACCGTCTCCCGGGTGATCCACCGCCTGGACCGGGTCCGCCCGTCCACCCGGCAGCGGGTACTCGACGTCATCGACGCTCTCGGCTTCATCCCCGACGGCGCCGCGCAGAGCCTGGCCCGGCACCGCAAGGAGGTCATCGGCCTCGTCGGGTTCAAGTGCCCCGGCCCCAGCACCGATGTCGAGCAGGACGGCATGCTGTTCCTCGACGAGGTCATGCGGGGCGTCGAGGCCTCGCTCAGCGAGATCGGCTGGTCGCTGCTGATCTCCGTGCTGCCGCGCGGCGGGGACCTGGCCGACGCCGCCGAGCGGCTGCAGAAGATCTCGGCCAAGGTCGACGGCCTGATCATCGCCGAGGGCTCGGTCGTCAGCCCCCGGCAGCTCCGGCTGCTCGCCGGGCGCATCCCGATCGCCCTGGTCGCCGGGCGTCCCGGCGAGGCCCACGCCGACGTGATCCACGCCGACAACCGCGCCGGGACCAGCGCGCTCGTCCGCCACCTGGTCGAGCAGCACGGCCGGACCAGGCTGTTCTACCTGTCCGGCCCGCTGGAGGCCCCGGACACCCAGGAACGGCTCGCCGCCTTCGCCGAGGCCCTCGCCGCGTTCCCCGAGGCGCGGCAAACCGGGTCCTGCGAGGGCCTGTTCACCGCGCTCAGCGGGCAGCTCGCCGTGCGGGAGATCCTGGCCCGGCCGCCTGGTGCCCGGCCCGACGCCATCGTCTGCGCCAATGACCAGATGGCCATCGGGGCCATTCGCGAGCTCCACACCGCCGGGCTGCGCGTCCCGGCCGACATCGCCGTGGCCGGCTTCGACGACATCCAGATCGGCGCGCTGCTCAACGTGCCGCTGACCACGGCTCGCCAGCCCATGCATCGGCTGGGGGAGCGGGCCTGCTCCCGGCTGCTGGCCCGGATCGCCGACCCGTCGCTGCCGCTGCAGGTCGAGTGCCTGCCCGCGCCGCTGGTCGTCCGGGAAAGCTGTGGCTGTCCCGGCCGGGTGCCGACGACCGTCATTCCGCTCGCCGCGCACCTCAGGCGGGCGGGACACCCCATAGCGCGATAACGCCGTCGGAGCGGGTCTTGCTGAGCCGGGCCGACCCGGCGGCCCAGACGCCGTGGCGCACGTTGTACAGCCCGGCGAGCACGGTCGGCTGGCCGGCCAGGGCCGGGACCTGCGGGCCCGACCAGCGGCCGCCCGTCTCGTGCCACAGGCGGGATGCGGCGCCGTTCGGGCACCGGCTGGCCAGGCAGGTGCCCAGGGCCCAGATGCCGCCCGAGCCATCGGTCGTCACGCTGGTTACCCGGAAGGGGGCCGCCGTGGCCGGTGCCGGCAACCTGGTGACCTGCCACCCGTGCTCGTTCAAGTGAGCCATGATCTCGGTCGTGCCGTGGCGGGCATTCTTCACCGCTCCGCCTAGCCATATCGAGTTTCCGGCGCGCACGAGGATGGCGCCCAGCGCGGCGTGACGCAGCGCGGCCGGCAGGATGATCGTCTGCCATTCGCTGCCGGTCCAGTGGACCAGGCTGGACGTCGGGGACGACTGCGGGAGCGGGCCATTCTCCAGGACGGCATAGGGGTTCCCGCCTCGCGGCGCGACCGCGGAGCTGACGATCGTGCCCTTGCCGGGCACCGGCACCTGCTTCCAGGAGAAGCCGACCGGGCCGGAATAGGCCGCATAGGGCAGGAAACCACCCGGCGTCTCCAGCGCCCCGAATGCCCAGGCGCCGCCACTGCTCAGGTACGCCAGCGAGGAGTCGATGACCACCGGGTTCGTGCTCAGCCGGCCCGCCGTCCAGGTCGAGCCGAACTTGACCAGCCACCCGCCCGACGGCGTGAATGCCCATAGCCGGTTGTCGCGCGCCGCGGTGGCCGTGACCAGGACCGGGTCCGGGCCGAGCGCCGATACCGCCCTGGCCGGCACCGCGAGCCGTGACCAGGCGCGGCCGTTCCAGGTCTCCGCAACCGGCGTCGCCCCGCCCTTTCCGCTGGCCGGGGTGGTCCCGCCGACCGCCCAGGTCCACGACGGGATCGGTGCTGCTGACGTCACGCTGAACAGCTGCGTGGAATGCGACGCTATCGAGACGGTGGCCGAGACTCGCCACGCCGGAGAGCTGCTGCGGGCGGCCGCCGTGGCGGCCGTGGCCGGGCTGGCGGTCACGGTCAGTGCCATCGCGGTCAGGAAAAGCAGCGCCGATCCGGCGTGTGCCCTTTTCATGGGTACCTCGGGCTTCTGTGGCGAATTCCGCATAACGGTACACCGGGCCCGGGCGCGAGCCTGCGGCCAATTCAGGCCGGGTGAAAGCCGACTGCGCGTCGCCGCCGGGCAGTGCTGCCGGGGTGGCGACGCGCGGTCGGCGCCGGGTGGTAGATCTGCGGGTCAGTTGCGCTGGTGCTCATGGTCGGCCCTGCCTCCGTTAAAGGCCGCCGAGCAGGTCGCGCAGCGCCCGGGTGTAGGAGCCAAGTGCCGCCCGGCCCTGGCGGGTCAGGGTCACCGTGGTTTTCTGGGCCGACCCGTTCCTGGTCTTCTCGCTGCTGAGGTAGCCGGCTTCCTCGAGCTTGCGCAGCTGGATGATCAGGTTTCCGGGGGTCAGCTCCAGCATGTCCTGCAGCCGGGTGAAGGACAGCCCGTCGCCGTCGGGCAGTGCCGCGAGCGTCGCAACGATCTTCAGCCGGGTTGGGACGTGGATCAGCGGGTCAAGTCCGTCGTCGTTCATGCCACTCCGTCATGCGCGCTGCTGCTGCCAGGCGACGGCGGCGGCGCTGCCCAGGAGCATGACACACAGGCCGACAGCGGCGACCGCCCACGCCCCCGCCGGTCCGGCGAACGCGCCCACGATGCCGATGACCAGGATCGCGAGGCCGGTCGCGATCTCGCGCCAGTTGGCCCGTGCCGCCATGAGAACCGTCCAGGCCAGGCCGGGAATGACCAGCACCGAGGTCGGGTACGTGGCGAACTTCACCCCGGCGACACTCAGCCCGATCATGGCCACGACCGTGGCGACGAAGGCCAGCACCAGCACGGCGATCTCGAACGGAGTAAACCGGGTTCGCCCGGTTATCCCGGCGGTCTGGTGCCTGCGGACGCCGACGGTTGCGGCGAAGTTGATGACGATGAACGCAATCAGGACGGGGACGTCCGCGGCCGTCGGGCCCCGGTAGGGGTGCTGTCCCCTCACCGAGATCCAGATCGCGCCCAGGGCGGCCAGGATCATGACCGCCCTGGTTGCCAGCAGCCACGGCGGCGAGGACTGGAACTTGCGGCGGGCCTGCAGGGTGGTCTGGTTCAGCAGGGCAGCGGCCTGCTCGGGGCCGAGGGTGCCGCCGTTGTCGGCGGCCGCGGCGTCAGGTGTGTGGTTCACGGTGTCTCCCTTCATCGACTCTATGCCATAAAGTAGACGCCGCTTTATGACGCAAAGTCAAGGGTCCGAGCCCAGAACTTTATGTCGCAAAGTGAGGTGGTGGCTGATGCTCTCACGTCGCTCGTTGCGCTCCAGCGACGTGGCTGTGGCGACGTGGCTGTGGCGACGTGGCTGTGGCAACACGTCGTTCCGCCGCCCGGCGCGGGCCTACAGCTCCAGGCCCATGACGATCGTGTCCCACAGTTCTCCGCTGGCCCGCCGGTACTGCCGGGTGCGCCGCCCCTCCTCGACGAACCCCCACTTGCGGTACAGGGCGATCCCCGCCGTGTTGTGCGCGAACACCTCCAGGCAGAGCTTGTGCAGGCCCTGCTCGCGGGCCAGGCCGATCGCCGCCGCCAGCAGCGCCGAGCCAGCCCCGCGGCCCCGCCAGTCACGGTCGACCAGCATGCCGATCTCGCCGAAGCCATGCCGCGTGGCCTCCACGTGGATCATCCCGACGATCTGGCCGCCGGCCACCGCCACGACCGAGTCGGCGACGGAGCCGGCGAACTGCGCGGTCCGCGCGTCGACGTCGACCGGCGGCTCGGTCGCGATCCCGTCGCGCTCCTCGGCCACGGCCGCGAACAACTTCGCCATGGCCGCCGTGTCGTCCACCGCTGCCGGCCTCACCGCGAACTGCGTCACTAGCTCATGCTCCTCTTCGTGACTGGCCCTCATGGTCGGGGCCTAGCGGACACTGAAGTTGACCATCCCCATTGGCCGGGTATCGGGTTGCCGAGGAGATGCTCGAAGCGGCGCAGGTCCGGGGCAAGGCGCTCGGCGAGCCGGTCGCGGAGGTCGCGTGAGATCGCGGAGTCGTCGGCGCGCGCTCGCCGGGTCGTCAGGACCCTGGACAGCCCGGTGCGCCGATCGGGCCGCCATCGCGGATCGAGGTTGAGCTGACGTCGCGGTAGCCACTCGAGGTCGTGCAGGCGCGGGACGGGCTTTTCCATCGAGCGGTGGTCCTGATGCCGCTGGTCGAGGTCAGCCGCGGCCGGATCGACGGCGAGGTGATCAAACACCGCGCTCAGGGCCTCACGCGGCCGATCGCGGAGCGCCTCGCTCGCGATCACGAGCACCTGGCTGCGGTCGAAGTGATCGAGAAACGCCGCGAGCTGGAACCCGTACAAGCTGGGCCCGAGGTAACGCTCGTCGAGCAGGGCCACCTCCGCGCGGCGTCGCTCCCGGCCCGCTGACACTTGATGCATGTACATCGACTGCATGCGGGCGATGGGGTCGCGCACCACGTAGACCAGACGGGCCTGCGGGATGACCTGTGCCATCCGCTCGGGGACGCCAGGGTAGGCGGGGGCCATCGAGTAGCTCGGAGAGCACTCTCCGATGGCGGCCGCCCGCCCGGCGCCGTCGAAGAGCAACTCGTACCAGCCGCGGCCGCGGGGCCAGTTGTACTCGGCTACGAAGAAGTTCGGCTCGCCGAACTTCCCGCCGCGCCCGAGGAACACGTCGGGGTGCTCATCGAGGTAGTGACGAAGGCTCACGGTCCCCGCCTTCATCGCCCCGATCACCACAAAGGTCGGCAGGGTCATCGCGTCGCCACCGCAGTCCATGTCCTCTCGGCGTCGGAATCAGCGCCAGGTACACATTCTGGGCCAGGCCCATCGAGACGCGCGAAGCGTTTTCTCCTGCGCCCGGCTGGTCCGTCAGCGGGCCGGGCCTACGCCCGGTCGTGGGCGACGACCATCATTGGTGGCAGCGTGCGGAACGCTAGTGCCGCTGCGCTGAGCGTGATCAGGCTGACGGCGGCGGCTACCCCAGTGAGATGCGCGGCCTGGGCGATGAAGGGTCCGGCCACGGCGCCGGCGAGGGTGGCGGCGGCCTCGCCGGTGAGGAACACGGCGCTGACCCGGCCGAGTACCGCGTTGGGAATCACGCGCTGCAGGGCGGTCTGCGGGATCACCAGGCACATGGAGCCGAGCATCCCGACGGCGACCGCCGCGGGCAGCGCGGTGGCCAGCGACGATGAGGTGAACAGCAGGAAGTACGCGACGGCCGTGCCGGTCAGGCTCGCCGTCAGCAGGATGCGCGGCTGGACACGATCCAGGAGCGCGCGGAGGACCGGGGCGCCGGCCAGGAAGCCGACGCCCAGGCCGGCCAGCAGGAAACCGGTCTGCTCGCTGCCGCCCAGTCGCTGCACCCCGAAGGGGATGAGCACCGCGCTGAGCGATGCGTTAGCGGCCAGGAAGATGACCGCGACGGGAAGCAGCGCACGGGCGACGGGCTGGCCGCGCAGGATGTTCACGCCCTCGACGAGATCGCGGGCCACGGCGCCGATCGTGGCCTTGCGGTCCGGGCGGTCGCGATCGGGCCGGGATGTCCTGAACAGGGCGGCCGCGGACAGCAGGTAGCTGAGGGCATCGGCGCAGATCAGCCATCTGATGCCGTAGGCGGTCAGGAGGATCCCGCCGAGCGGTCCGCCGATGAGCCGCACGGTGCCGTCGGCGAAAGCGTTCAGCGAGTTGGCGCTGACCAGCATCGTCCCGGTGCCCACTATCGCCGGCGTGCGGGCCTGCAGGGCTGGCGTGAACAGCACGTAGCCGCTGCTCTCGGCGATCATGGCGACGTACAGCACCCAGTAGCGTCCAGGTGAGATGCCGAGCACCATCACTGCTACCGCGCCGGCGCGGAACAGGTCGGTCGCGATCATGAGGCGGCGCCGGTCCCACCGGTCGGTGAAGACGCCGGCCACCGGCCCGAGCAGCAGGAGTGGCAGGTAGTCGGCGGCGAGCGTGAGCCCGGTGTCGCGCAGTGAGCCGGTGGCCAGGAAGATGTGGGCCGGGATGGCGAGGATCAGCAGCCACGAGCCGAGGGAGCTGATGAGGCCGCCGCCCCACAGCAGCCGGAAGTCCCGTATCCGCAAAGCCTGGAACATGGATGCCGCTCCTCCATCAGCTATTCTGTCAGAATAGTCTTATTGACTAGTGTCTTGTCAAGACAGGAGGGGCGTGGAGGATTCAGCGATCGGCCGCCAGCTGCGCGCGCGGCGGACCGCGGCGGGCCGGACCGTGGCGTCGGTCGCCGCCGATGCGGGCCTGTCCGTGCCCTACATCGCCAACCTGGAAAACGGCCG
>JBOHCO010000989.1:0-3884 GCA_050698895.1 Streptosporangiaceae bacterium | reverse complement strand
CCGTCGAGCTGCTGGTCTCTGAACTCGTCACGAACGCGGTCCTGGCCACGGCCAGCCGGGCTGAGCAGCGGACTGACCAGCAAGCCGCGACTGACCAGCAAGCCGCAGCGGCCGCGGCGCAGATCCGGTTCTGGCTCGCCTCCGACCGGCGCCAGGTGCTGATCCGCGTCGGGGACCCCGACCGGCAGCTGCCGGCGCCGCAGGACCCCCGGCCGGACGGCGAGACCGGGCGCGGGCTGCTGCTGGTGGCCACGCTCAGCGACCGGTGGGGCTATTCGGCGGACGGGCCGCAGGGGAAGATCGTCTGGGCGGTCTGCGGGCCCTGACTGTCCGCCAGGGCGATGGCGGACGGCGATGTCCCGCTGGTAGCGCCAGGGGGCTGCCAGCGGGACACCCATCCGGCTAGCCGCGGGGCGTGATGGCGGTCTGGTCGACCTCCTCGCCGCCGTTGGTGACGGTGCTGTACAGGTTGCCCGTGTCCAGGGCGGCCGCGGCCAGCTCGCCGCCGCCGGAGGCCTGGAGCAGGACCGGCACGCTCTGCGGGGCGTCACCCGAGACCGCCACGCGCAGCGTGATCTGGCTGCTCGCGCCGGCCGCCAGCGGGCCGCCGGTCAGCGTGCAGCTGGCCGTGGCCGCCTGGCAGGACCAACCTGACCCGGACCCCGAGCCCGACATGGCCAGCGCGGTCAGCCCGGCGGGCAGCGTGGCGGTGAACGTCACCGGGCCGCTGGTCGGGCCGTAGCCGTCGTTGGCCACCGTGATGGTGTAGCCGTCCTTAGCCGCCGGGCCGTCGCCCTGCGCGAACGGGGCGTACGGGATGCCGCCGGCGGTGTCCGTGCTGGTGACCACCAGCGCGGGCAGCTGCTGCACCTTGGTCGGGTCGGTGCCGGTGGCGGCCCCGGAGTTCCCGCCGCCGGACACCGAGACGGTGTTGGTCACCGACGGCTGGGCGCTGTTGGCCACCGCGACGGTCAGCGTGACCGGCGGGTAGGAAGCGCCGGCGGCCAGCCCGTCGGTCCGGTAGCAGGCCGGCTCGGGCTCGAACAGGTTGACCGAGCCGGGCAGCGTCGCCGGGGCCAGCGAGCAGGTCCAGCCCTGGCCCGACATGCGCACCGGGGTGACCCCGGCGGGCAGCGAGTCGGTCACCGCGACCAGCCCCGAGGCCGGGCCCGCGCTGGCCGCGTCGGACACGGTCAGCGTGTAGCTGTCGGCGCTGTCGCCCTGGGCGAAGCCGCCCGCGTGGCTGCTGGCCACCGACAGCACCGCCGGCCCGGGCGGCACCGGCGGGGTGCCCGCCGGGCCGGACTGGCTGATCGTGGTCGGGTCGGCGGCGCTCTGCCCGCCACTGGCGGTGGAGGAGTTCGCGCCCGAGGTCATGGCGCCGCCGAAGACCGTGACGCCGTTGGTCACCGACGCGGGCGCGCTGGCGGCCACCGACACGGTCAGCGTGACCGGCGGGTAGGCCGACCCGGCGGCCAGCGTGTCGCTGCGGTAGCAGCTCAGCGAGGCCGTGTCGCAGGTCCAGCCGGGGCCGGACAGGCCGGTCGCGGTCAGCCCCCAGGGCAGGGTGTCGGTCAGCCCGACCAGGCCCAGCGAGGCGCCCCCGGCGGTGGAGTTCGGGCCGGTCACGCTGGACACGGTCAGGGTGTAGGTGTCCGCGCTGTCACCCTGGGCGAAGCTGCCCGAGTGGCTGCTGGCCACGTTCAGGTCGGCAGCCGGCGCGATGGTCGTCGCGGCCGACACGTTCGCGGGCGAGGCCGCGTCGCCGCCGCCCGACACCTGGACCGTCTCGTTGCCCGAGGCGGCGGCGTTGCTGGCCACGCTGGCCAGCACGGTGATCGGCGGTTCCTCGCCGTTCTCCCCGGCCAGCACGTCGCTGCGGTAGCAGGTGCTGGCCGGCTCGCTCACCGGGCTGGTGATCGCGGCCGTGTTGCAGGTCCAGCCGCTGCCGTACAGCGCCTGCACGCTGACGCCGGTCGGCAGGGCCGTGATGGTGGCGGTGACGGGCGCCGACGAGCTGCCGCTGGTCGGCCCGGCACCCTGGTTGAGCACGGTGATCTGGTACCGATCGCCGGCGTCGCCCTGGCGGAACGCGCTGGCCACGGCGTTGTCGGCGGTCAGGTCCGGCGGGCCGGTGATGGGCGTCTCGCTGGCGATGGAGGTGGACGGGCCGGAGCTGGCCCCGCCGGTGACGGTGACCGCGTTGGTCACGTGCAGCCCGGACGTCGAGTCCTGGGTGCCGTAGCCGGCGGTCTGCGGGATGCTGACCGTCAGCGTGACCGGCGGGTAGGAGTGGCCGGGCTGGAGCACGGCCGGGCCGCCGCCAGAGCCGCCGGTCTCGGTGCATACCTCGGTCGGGTCGTTGGAGGTGTCACAGGTCCAGCCGGACCCGCTGATCGAGACCATGCTGATGTTGGGGTCGACCACGTCGGTCAGCGTCACCGGCGTGGTCCCGTCGGTGGCGGCGTGGCCGGTGTTGGCCACGGTCAGCGTGTAGGTGTCGGCGCTGTCGCCCTGGGTGAAGCTGGTCGACGGCGTGGTGCCGGGCGAGTTCGCCCTCGAGGTGATCGACCACTGGGGTCCGGCAGTCCGGCGGGCCGGGCCGCCTGCGACCGTCGCCTTCGACGTGGTGAACCTGGTCGCGGCCACCCGGGCCGGAGCCCCGCTGCCCGCCCGGGGGGTCCCGGTGTGCTGCGGAGTGCCGTTTGCGATGCCGAAGTAACTGATGCCCTTGGTGTGCTGCGCGCGGCTGACGGCGGCCCTGGCCGGGCCGGATCGCGGCGCGGCGAACACCGCGTTCGGCGTGTTCCAGCCGTAGACGCTGACCACCGGCGCCGCGCCGCTCAGCCCCGAGGCGGCGTAGGTCGCGGTCAGGGTCTGGGACTGGCCCGGCCACAGGGTGACGTCGTTGTCGCTCCAGCTGACCGGCAGCACCTCGTTGTCGCCGGGCAGCGCCGTGCCGGCCGCCGTCCCGCGCCGCACGTCGGCCCGCAGGAAGAAGGCCACGGCCTGGTTGGACGACGGGTTGGTCAGCGTCACGCTGGTGACCAGCTTGCCGCCGGGTCCCGGCGAGGTGGCCGCGGCCACCTGGACCGGCTCCGAGGGCAGGTTCTGCAGGGCGGTCATGTCGGCGTACTGGCTGAGCGGCGCGCCGTTGTTGGCCTGCGGGTTGCCCTCGGTGGTGTCCCAGTCGATCACGTCGTGCTGGGTGGACATCCAGTACACGTTGCGGTCCACCACGACGCCGTGCTGGCGCAGCGTCAGCTCGACGAAGTAGGCCTTGGCCGGCGTCGGCGGCGTGGTGGCCGCGGGCACCTGCGGGGTGAGGACCGAGTTCTGCACGCCCTGCGGGGCCAGGGACAGCCCGCTCGCGTTCTGGCTGTCGAGCACCTGGCCGCTGAGGCCGTAGACCCGCGACTGCACCGACAGCCCCGGCTGGGCGACCCCGGTCAGGTTGTCGATGGTGACCGTGCCGGTGTCGTAGGCGTACAGGACGTGCAGGTTCTCGTTGGCCTTCTTGGCCCCGAAGTAGGCGCCCGCCTCGTCGTAGTCGTAGTTGTACAGGTCCCACAGCATGGTCGGCCAGCCCTTGTTGAGCTGCCAGTAGTCGGTGCCGGTGGACGGGGTCGGGTAGTTGTTCCAGTGGTCGATGTAGGCCTCGAACTGGGCCCGGGTGTCCTCGTAGTTCTGCACTTGGGCCTCCTGCACGTACTGCGCCAGGCTGTTCCACTGGCCGTAGCGAGCCGCGATCGCGGTGTCCAGGTTGTCCAGCGTGCCGAACGAGTAGCCCGAGTGCTGCCCGCCGGTCGACTCGTAGTTGGTGTGGTACTGGTGCGCGTCCGGCTGCTGCCACAGCGTGGCCTGGTCAGCGGGCGACAGGAACC
>JBOHCO010000988.1:0-5409 GCA_050698895.1 Streptosporangiaceae bacterium | reverse complement strand
AATATCGCGGACCGATTTCCGGGATCATGAAGTGATCATGAAGCCGGGCATTCCGGCCCGGCCGCAGCACGCGATCCGGCTGCCCGCAACCCCGGCCGCATCCCAGCCCATCCCATCGCAGCTTGATGGCACACATGGACAGCGACGCCAGCGTGTAGGTAACGGGACATTCAGCTCGGTGGGCGGCGGCCGGGCGGGGTCAGGCTGGGTCGGGGGCGGGGAGGTTGGCGGTCATCAGGTCGGCGATGGCGGCCGGGCCGGGGCCGGGCTCGGCCCGCAGGCCCTCGATGGCGCCGATCTGGTCTTCGGTGCTGCGGTTCTGGCTGAGCTTCTGCTTGGCCTCCACCGATACGATGCTCAGCTCCACGCCCACGATGCCCCTGAGCTGGCCGTCGATGTACTCGGACGGGGCGTCGGTGACCGCCCACGGGCGGGGCCGGAAGTCCTCGTGGCGGCGGGTCAGCCGGGTCACGATGTCGCGCAGCCACTCGGGGTCGCGGTGCACGGTCAGCGGGCCGGTCAGGTGCACCGCCTCGTAGTTCCAGGTGGGCACGGTCCGGCCGTGCCGGGCGGTGCTCTCGTACCAGGAGGGCGAGATGTAGGCCTGGGGGCCGCGCACGATAGCCAGCGCCCGGGCGTCGGGGCGGGCGGTCTGCCACTGGTCGTTGGCCAGCGCCAGGTGGCCGAGCAGGCGCCCGAACGGCCCCGGTCCGCCGCCGCCGCCGTCGTCGCCAGCGGCGGCGGCCTCGCCGGCGTCAGGGCGGTCGCCGTTGCCGTCGGCCGGGCGGTCCCAGATCACCGGGATCAGGGTGGCCACCGGCCGGGTGCCGTCGAAGGTCACCAGGTCGGCCGAGGCGGCCGCATCGACGAAGGCGTGGATCTGGGCGAGGTCGGACAGGGTGAAGTGACGTGGAAGGTACACGCGTCCAGAGTAAACGGCTGGACCGCGCGGCTATCCTGGGTGGTAACGCGCTGACGGAGACAAGTAGCACGGGAAGCCCGCGAGCGGCCGCCGCCGAAGGTGACGGCAGAGAGCCGCCGGCAGCTGAGAAGGCGGCCTCGCGACCCCGGCGCGAAGACCCTCCCGAGCGCGGGGAGGAACTGCCGCCGCGGCCTGCGACGCGCCCGATGCCCCGCCGGCTGGCCCCCGTGACCGGGCCGCAGTGAGGCCGGTCCGGTTCAGCCGGGCTGGTGAAAGTGCGGTGGCACCGCGAGTTCCCTTCTCGCCCGCACTCCCAAGGGGTCACGCAATCCCGCAAGGAGTGTGATGATCTCTCGTGTCCTAGCCGCCGACCTGCCCAGGCACGTTGGCGAGCACGTGATGATCGCCGGCTGGCTGCATCGCCGCCGGGAGCTGAAGTCCGTGACGTTCCTGATCGTCCGCGACCGCTCGGGCCTGGCCCAGGTGGTCCTCCGCGAGCACGATCAACAGCTCGCCGGGCTGACTGAGGAAACCGTCATCCAGGTGCGCGGGGTGGTAACCGCCAGCCCGCAGGCCCCCGGCGGGGCCGAGATCACCGACCCGGTGATCTCGCCGCTGTCCGGGCCCGCCGAGCCGCCGCCGCTGGAGATCTACCGGCCGGCCATCACGGCCGGGCTGCCGGCCATCCTGGACGGCGCCCCGACCAGCCTGCGGCACCCGGTGCTGCGGGCCGGGTTCGAGCTGGCGGCGGCCAGCGTGGCAGGCTTCCGCGACGCGCTCGACGGCCTGGGCTTCACCGAGGTGCACACGCCGAAGATCGTCGAGTCGGCGACCGAGTCGGGCGCGAACGTGTTCGGCATCGACTACTTCGGCCGGCCTGCCTACCTGGCCCAGTCACCGCAATTCTACAAGCAGGCCCTGGTCGGCGTCTTCGAGCGGGTCTACGAGGTGGGCCCGGTGTTCCGCGCCGAGCCGCACGACACGGCCCGGCACCTGGCCCAGTACACCAGCCTGGACGCCGAGCTGGGCTTCATCGGCGGCCAGCGGGAGGTGATGGCCGTGCTGCGC
The DNA here is from genome assembly GCA_050698895.1 of Streptosporangiaceae bacterium. GTDB lineage: Bacteria > Actinomycetota > Actinomycetes > Streptosporangiales > Streptosporangiaceae > DASUBV01. The sequence goes on along the minus strand of JBOHCO010000988.1, from coordinate 3,419 downwards.
GAGGCGGTCGCGGGCATGGCGGCCGGGGTCGGGCAGCGGGCCAGCGCGGCCGCCGGCCTGCTGGAAGTCACCCCGCCGGAGGTACCGGACCCGATCCCGGACATCCACTTCGCCGACGCCCAGGAGCTCATCGCCGCGCAGGCCGGCTGGGACCCCCGGGGCGAGCCGGACCTGTCGCCGGCCGACGAGCGGTGGCTGGGCGAGTGGGCGCAGCGGGAGTTCGGCAGCGAGTTCCTGTTCGTGACCGGCTACCCGATGTCCAAGCGGCCGTTCTACACCGACCCGGACCGCGAGCGGCCCGGCTACTCCAACAGCTTTGACCTGCTGTTCCGGGGGCTGGAGCTGGTCACGGGCGGGCAGCGGCTGCACCGGTACGCCGACTACCTGGAGGCCCTGGCCCAGCGCGGCGCGGACCCGGCCGCCTACGCCAGCTACCTGCAGGTGTTCGCGCACGGGATGCCGCCGCACGGCGGGTTCGCCATCGGCCTGGAGCGCTGGGTGGCCCGGCTGACCGGCGCGGCCAACGTGCGCCAGGTCACGCTGTTCCCCAGGGACCTGCACCGGCTGTCCCCGTGACTCCAACGCGCCGCGGGACCCGGCGGGATTCCGGGCCCGCGGCGGGGCGGGGTCCGGCGGTCGTCCCCCCAGGCCGGCAGAGCCCGGACGGCGGGTAGGGTCGGCGCATGACTGATGCGGACAACCTGGACCAGCTGTCCGGGCGCGAGCTCCACGACCTGGCCGTGCGGCGCGCGGAGCACCACCTGGACGTCAAGTTCCTGTGGGACCTGCTGCGCGAGCTGCCGGCCGGCGAGGTGGGGGCCGGGCGCACGGACCTGGCCGAGGCCGACGCGCTGCACCTGTCCGAGCTGATCGGCGCGGCCCTGGACTCGGGCGACGCGGACCTGGCCGAGTCCCTGCGGCCGTTCTACCTCGACTACCTGCGCCAGCACGACGTGCAGCCGAAGCAGGCTGAGCAGCCGCAGTGATCCGGGCGGCCGGGGTCAGGGCGGCCAGGGTCAGGGCACCACGATGACCTTGCCCACCGCCCCCGCCTCGACCGCTTCGTGCGCCTCGGCGGTCTGGTCCAGCGTGAACCGGGTCACCGGCAGCTCGGTCAGCGCGCCGTCCCTGAGCGCCTGGGTGATGTCGGCCGCCGCCTGGAGCAGGGCCGGGCGCGGCACGGTGTAGAGCAGGATGAACCGCAGCGTGACGTTCGCGGTCATGCAGGCCCGGACCGGCAGGACCGGGTCGCTGGGCTCGGCGGCATAGTCCACGATGTGCGTCTGCGGCCCGGACAGGGCCAGGTCGAGCTGCAGGTTCGAGCCCAGCGCGAGCTCCACGATGCGGTCCAGCGGGGCGTAGGGCCGGATCTGGTCGACCGCGTCCGGTTCGGTGTAGTTGACCACGAGATCGGCGCCCGCCTTGGCCGCCAGCTCGGCCTTGGCCGGCCCGCTGACCGTGCTGATCACCCGCGCGCCGCCGTGCTTGGCCAGCTCGATCGCGAAGTGCCCGACCGCGCCCGCTCCCCCGGCCACCAGCACGTTCCTGTCGGCCACCGGCCCGTCGGCGAACAGGCACCGGTGCGCGGTCATCGCAGGCACGCCCAGGCTCGCGCCCAGCTCGGCAGAAACCCCATCGGGCAGAAACACGGCTTGCTCGGCCGGCACCACGGTCCACTCGGCCGCCGTGCCCCAGGGCTGGCCAGCGGCGGCCAGCCAGACCCAGACTCGCTCGCCGACCCGGTCCCGGTCGACGCCCTCGCCGACGGCGTCGATCACGCCGGCCCCGTCCAGGTGCGGGATCTGGAATCCGTCCATCTTCCGGGGCGTGGCCCCGCTGCGGGACTTCCAGTCGGTCGGGTTGACCCCGGAGGCCTCGATCCGGACCCGGACCTGGCCCGGTCCCGGCTCCGGCCGGTCGACTTCGGTGACCCGGAGCACGTCGCGGGCCGATCCGTGGCTTTCGTAGAGCGCCGCTCTCATCGCGCGCTGGCCTCCGCATCAGGCTGAATCGGGTGTTGGTCTCTCACCCTAGGCCGGGCGGGTGGCGCGGCCGGAGCCTAGTCGGCGAACCCGATCGGCTCGGCCTCCAGGCAGACCTTGTTCCAGCCGGTCGTCCTGGCCACGCCCAGGGCGGAGTCGGCGGCGCCGATCAGCTCGGTCAGGGCCCGCCGGGACTCGTTCATCACGGCGATGCCGATGGAGACCGTCAGCCGGAACACGAAGCCGGCCTGGGTGCCCGACTCGATCGCGATGGACTCGCCGGCGATACGGTCCCGCAGCCGCTCGCTCATCCGCTTGGCGTCGGCCACGCTGGTACACGGGAACATGATCGCGAACTCCCGCGCGCCGAAGATCCCGATGAGATCCTGGTCACGAAGCTGATCGGCCAGCATGCTGGCCACGTCCCGGCGCAGTTGGCGGGCCACGTCGTCACCGGCGGACTCCTGCACCGACCGGAAATCGTCGATGTCCACCATGGCCACGGCCAGCGGGGTACTTGTCCGTATGGCGCGGAAGAACTCGACTTCGGCCTCTCGCTGCCACGAGCGCGGGTTGAGCAGGCCCGTGCTGGCGTCCATGCGAGCCTGGGAGGCCTGCTGGGCCCGCATCAGGTAGCGGCGGCACAAGATGACCGACGGGAGAGCCAGCGCCATCAGGATCGGGTTGATCGCGACCACCAGGGTCAGGGAGATGGCCAGGCTCATCTCCAGCAGGTCGGCGGTGATCGACTCGCGGTTGCCGAACAGGTCGCGGAAGCGTGCTTCCCGGTCCGCGAGCCGGATGGCGACCAGCAGTAGGCTGTGGTTGACAATCCATCCGATGACCGCGCAGGCGGCAACGATGGCGGTCCAGGTCAGGACGTTGGCACCGGTACCTGGCTGGGGCCCGATCCCGCTGCCCCGGATCATGCGGAACGCCACGGACGCCGCGCCGTAGGCCAGGCTGAGCGTGGCATTGCTGAACACCCGCTTGTAGACCATGCCCCGCCGTACCCGCAGCAGGCGGTAGGCGGCCATCGGTATCGGGGCCAGCAGCGCATAAGCCGGCGGCAGCGTGATGGCCACGGCCAGGTACCAGACGGACTGCAAATCCCTGGCGACTGTTCCGTGTACTTCCTGGATGCCTCGGGTCGCCTCGATGGCGACAATCCCGCAGACGAGCAGCCCGATGAAGATCAGCAACTGGCTCGGCCGCCAGGCGACGGCACTGAGAGCCACGACGATGGCGCCTACGGCGAGCGCATCTACCCCGAGCAGATACCCGCGCAGCGGCTCCGCCAGCGACCAGATCAGCCAGTGGGAGACGCGTGACGAGGCCGTTCGCCACCGGCTCCAGGCATGCTCAGCCAGTCGCAGGACGGCCATAGGCACTCCGCAGAAACAGGTTCAGAGCAGCAACCAAGCACTTTCCGGGTCG
>JBOHCO010000987.1:0-5063 GCA_050698895.1 Streptosporangiaceae bacterium | reverse complement strand
CAGCCAGCCGGTAGGTCATGGCCCAAACGGTACGCTTCAGGGCAGCCGCGGCACGCGGTCCAGCGTGATGCCGAACAGGTCGCGGTAGGCGGCCAGCACCGCCGCGTCGCTGGCCAGCTCCTCCTCGGTGCGGACACCGCCGCTGGTCCTGATCACGGTCTGGCCGCTGAGTGAGATCCGGCCGTCCGCGGTGAGCCGCGAGCAGATGGTGCTGGCCCGGAAGTGGGACTGCGGCGCGGTCTGCTGATACCAGCAGGTCGGGCCGAAGTCGGCCTGCGACCGCTCGCGCAGCTCAACCCGGTACTGCGGCCGGCCGTCCTTGAGCACGTCCACGTCGCCGTCCGGCGCGTCAGCGACCTGGAACCGCCCGCCCGGGTCGTCCTGCTCGCCGCGCTCGTCCAGCCGCAGCGGGAAGGTGGCGTGGCTGCCGAAACCCACGTCGGCCAGCCACCGGCCGCTGCCGTCGCCCGGCATCACGATCAGCGCCATGTGGTCGAACGGCGGACTGAGACCGCCGTCGCCGTAGACTCGCGCCGCCACCCGGACGACGCCCGCGCCGAGCGCCTGGAGGAGCAGCGCGAACGCACCGTTGAGCTCGTAGCAGAAGCCGCCCCGGCGCCGAGAGATGATCTTGTCGAGCAGGTCCGGCGCGGTCAGCGAGATGGGCTCGGACAGATGAATACTGAGATTCTCAAACGGGACGGTCATCTGGTGCGCGCGATGCAGGCCTCTCAGTGCCGCCGCGTCGAGCGCCTGCGGCCGGGCGGCATCGACCCGGCCCAGGTAGGCCGCGACCGTGCTGGCGTCCATGACCTCGCTCGTGGCGCTCGCTGACTGGCTCACGGGGCGGCCAGGCCGGCCAGCACCGCGCGCTCGCGGTCGGGGTCGAGCCCGTGGCGGGGGCGGCCCGGCCGGGACGCGGGCGGGTCACCCTCGGCCTGGAGCCAGGCCCAGGTGTCGGCGACGGTCTCGGCGACCGGGCGGCAGGCCAGGCCGGCCGCGTAGGCCTTGCCGACGTCGCCGGTGTGCAGGCCGGCTGCCTCCCCGACCGGCGGGACCCAGACCGGCAGCTCGGTCCACCCCTCGATGCCCGCCGCCTCGATGACCTCCGGCGCCACCCAGACCAGCCGGGCGTCCGAGCCCACGGCGGCCACCGCGGCCGCCAGCAGGCTGCGCATGGTGGCGTGGCCGGGCTGGCTCACGGTGCTGAACGCGCCGCCCAGGCCGCGGTCGGCCGCGGTCAGCATCCAGGCGGCCAGGTCGCGGCAGTCGATGTACTGGAGCGGCATGTCGGCCGGGCCGGGCGCGACCACGTCGCCGCCGCGCTCGATCCGCCGCAGCCACCAGGGCATCCGGCCGACCCCCTCGTAAGGGCCGAGGATGAGCCCGGCCCTGGCCAGCAGCGCCCGGTCGCCGAACGCCTCGATCGCGGCCAGCTCTCCGCCGCGCTTGGCCGCCGCGTAGTCGTCGCCGGCGTCGCTGGCCGCGTCGCCGTCCACCACCGGAGCGCTCTCGCCGGCTCCGACCGCGAGCGGCCACTGGTGCACCGACCGGCTGGACACGTAGCCATAGTGCCCGGCCCGGTCGGCCAGCAGCCGGCCCGAGTCGAGCACGACCCGCGGCGCGCCGCTCCAGGTGTCGATGACCGCGTCCCAGGTGTCGTCGCCCAGCGCCGCGCGGAGCTGGGCCGGGTCGGTCCGGTCGGCGTGCCGTTCCTCGGCGCCTGCGGCCGACGGGCCGCTGGTGCCCCTGGTCAGCGTGGTGACCTGGTCACCACGGGCCAGCGCGACCTCGACGACGGCCCGCCCGACGTGATGGGTTCCGCCCAGAACCAGAAGTTTCATCCCGCCATCGTGCCCCGTGTCCCCGGCCGGCGCCGAGCGTGTTCATCAACGGCGTAGGTCCGGCCGCGGCTAGCCCGCCTGCTCGGGCCAGTAGCGGAGCACGCGGCTGCGGCTGGGACGGCCGGGCTGGCCGTTGCCGGCGGCCACGGGCTCCCCGCAGCGCGAGGCGTCGTAGCCGGGCAAGCTGGCCAGCTGGTCGCGCAGCCAGGGCGAGGACAGCACCCGGACCATGGCCTGCACCTCCCGCGAGCCGGCGTAGCCGACCGGGATGACCAGGTCGAAGCGCTCCTGGGTGAGCGGCACGAAGGCCAGCCCGTAGGCCAGCGCGGCGGGCTCGCTGGCCACGCCCACGTCGGCCACCCCGGCCGCGATCACCGCGGCGACCTCGAGGTGGCCGGTGGCCGCGGTGTCATAGCCGGGCAGGCTGGCCGGGTCCACGCCGAGGTCGGCCAGCTCCCGGTCGAGCACCCGGCGGGCCTCGGCGCCGGGATCCCGGTTAACCAGCCGCAGGCCGGAGCCGGGCAGGTCGGCCACGCCGGAGATGCCGCCGGCGCGGTCGGGCCGCAGCACCAGGCCTTCCCGCCAGGAGCAGAACCGGATGATCTCGGCCCCGTCGTGCAGCAGCGCGCTGGCCGGGGCGGCGTCATGCTCGCCGTCCTCCTCGCGCTGGTGCACCCCGGCGACGTGCACCAGGCCGCCGGCCGCGAGGCGGAGCGCTTCGCTGCTGGCGCACGGCCACCAGGCGAACGCCACCGGCGGGTCGAGCAGGGCCAGCGGGGCCTCGATGAGCGGCAGCGCGGGATCGCAGCCGGCGACCACGAGCGTGGGCCGCGGCGGGCCGATCGGCCGGACCGACTGACCGGCGCCGCGGCCGGCCAGGCGGTCGGGGGCCGGGCCCGGCGCGGCCTGGCCGCCGGCGGGCAGGAAGCCGGCTCTGGTGGCGGTGGCGCCGGACAGCGGCAGGGCGACCAGCGCGTCCCCGACGGGGGCCAGCGCCACCCGGCCGCCGGCCCGGCCCAGCGGGGCCAGCGGGCTGGCGGTGACCAGCGGCGCCGGGCTGCACCGCCCGAACAGTTCCTCGACGGTCATGCCCAGCGCGTGAGCCAGGGCCAGGGCGACCCGCAGTGACGGATCGGAGACCCCGGACTCGACCGCGGACACGGCCTGGCGGGAGACGCCGGCCATCCCGGCCAGCTGCTGCTGAGACAGGCCGCGAGCCTGGCGGGCCAGCCGCAGCTGCGTGCCGCTGACCCCGCCGGAGCTGACCCCGCCGGAGCTGACCCCGCCGGAGCTGGTCCCGCCGGAGCTGGTCCCGCCCGAGCTGGTCCCGCCCGAGCTGGTCCCGTCGCCGTCGGCCGGGTCCTGCTTCATGCGCCCGCCTGGACCGGCCCGGCGGCGCCGGGCCCGGCCTCTGGCCGCCGCACGGCCCGGCCGTCGGGCCCGAAGCAGGGCGGGTCGAGCGCGGTCACGACCAGCTCGCTGGCCTCGGCGGCGGGCCGGTCGGCCAGCCGGCAGGTCACCTCGGCCGCCGAGACGATCAGGTCGGCCTCCCACCCGGCCCCCACGGGACGGCCCCCGGTCACGGTCCCGGTGAGCACGATCCCCCGGTCGGGGTGGGCGCCGTCGGTGATGCGCTCGGGATGGATCCCGGCCACCACGCCGTCGGTCAGTTCCGCGGCCCCCGGCAAATGGACTGGCACGAACCCACGGTATCCGACCAGCTCAGCCACCCGCCGCGACGCAGGCCTGAGCACCACCTCGTCCGGCGGGCCGTCCTGGAGCAGGCCGCCGGAGTCGATGATGGCCAGCCGGGTGGCGAAGGCCTGGGCGTCGGGCAGCTCGTGCGCGACCAGCACGGCCGGGATGGCCCGCTCGGTGACCAGGCGGACGACCAGGTCGGTCAGCGACCGGCGCAGGCTGGCGTCCAGCCCGGTGAACGGCTCGTCCAGCAGCAGGGCGTCGCAGTGGGCCAGCAGCAGCCGGCCGAGCGCCACCCGGTGGGCCTGCCCGCCGGACAGCCGGGCGGGCATGGCCGTCAGCAGCCCGCCCAGCCCGAGGGTGTCGGCCAGCTGGCTGAGCTCGGCCGGGTCCCGGCTGGCCGTCCGCGAGTAGCGCAGGTTGGCCCGCACCGACAGGTGCGGGAACAGGCCGGGATCCTGGCGCAGCAGGCCGACCCGCCGCTGCCAGGGCGGCACCGCGGCGGCCGGCGGCGTGGTCGAGGTGAGGACCCGGCCGCCCAGCACGATCCGGCCGCGGCGCGGCCGGACCAGCCCGGCGATGGCCTCGAGCAGCGTGGTCTTGCCCGCGCCCGAGGGGCCGAACAGGGCCAGCCGCTCCCCTGGCGCCACCGACACGGCGGCGCGCACGGCGAAGTCCCGCCGGTCAACCTCGACGTCGGCGTCCAGCACGAGCGCTCCAGATATAGGCGGCCAGGGGCAGCGGCAGCGCCACCACCAGCAGGACCAGCGCGTAGGGCAGCGCCGACGGCAGGCCGGTCTCCTGCAAGGTGGTGAAGATCTGCATCGGTATCCCGTAGGGGTGGTACGCGATGATAACCACCGCGCCGAAGGCGCCCATGGCCCTGGCCCAGGCCACCGCCAGGGCCATGGCCAGGCCGGGCGCGGCCAGCGGCAGGGTCACCCGGCGGAAGGCCCGCCAGGGCCGGTCGCCGAGCAGCTCGGCCTGCTGCTCCAGCCGCGGGTCGACGGCGGCGAACGCGGCCTGAGCGCCGATCACGTAGTACGGGGCTGACTCGTACACCTCGGCGATGACCAGGGCCAGGAACGTGTTGGTCGCGGTCAGGTGCAGGTGGCCGATGAGCTGGCCGATCGCGGTGTACGGGCCGACCATGAACACCAGCAGCAGGCCGATGACCAGCGGCGGCAGCAGCAGGCTGAGGAGAACACCGGCCTCCCAGACCCGCGGGAACGGCAGCGTGCCGCGGGCCAGCATCCGGGCCAGCGGCGTGGCCAGCACCAGGAGGATGGCCAGCGTCACCGCGCCCGATTCCAGCGAGATCACGAGCGGGTCGAGGGCACCGGGGACCTGGAGCGCGGTGACGATCTCGTGCCAGGACAGGTGGGTCAGCAAGGTGATCACCGGCCCGAGCAGGGCCAGCCAGATCACCGCCGTCCCGATCACCGAGGCCAGGCCCGAGGCCGACCTGGCCCGGCGGGCCAGGCCCGCCGCGGGCGGGCCGGGCCGGCGCGGGCCATCGCC
>JBOHCO010000986.1:0-4872 GCA_050698895.1 Streptosporangiaceae bacterium | reverse complement strand
GCGTAGGCCGGGTGGAAGAACGGGTAGTTGTCCCGCAGCCGGCCGGTGAACTCGCCGAACACCGCGACCACCCGCTCGTCGCTGACCTGAAGCGACTCGTGCGGCTGGTACGGCCCGAAGCTCTGCTCCCAGTCGCCGACGGCGGCCAGGCCCTCGCTCAGCCAGCGATTCAGGTCCATGTCCTACCTCATGATCAGATATTGGGCCTTGGCCAGATATTGGGCCTTGGTCAATGTATCGGCTTCCGATATAGTGACGAGGCCCGGCCCGCTTACCCTGGAGGCAGCATGTCACGGCCCCCGGCTCGTCGTTTCACCCTGCCCGCCGTGGTCGCCGCACGATCTGGGTGGCCAGCATCGGGAACGGGACCGTGACCCCGGTCAGCACCAGGACCGGCCGGGCCGGCCGGCCGATCAAGGTCCCGAGACTGCCCGAGGAACTGGCGGTGGCCCCGGACGGCAAGACGGTCTGGGTGGTCAGCCAGATCGACGGCACCAACCAGAGGCTGGGCCGGGTCACGCCGATCAGCACGGCGACGGGGCGGGCCGGGAAGCCCATCCGGGTCGGCATCAGCCCTGGCCCGCTCGTCATCTCGCCCGACAGCCGGACCATCTACGTGGCCACCGCGGGCCTGAACTACCAGACCCTGGCGGGCAATCTGACGGTGATCAGCGCCCGGACGGACCGGGTCCGTCGGCTGCTGACCGGGATTGCCCCGAACGACATGGTCCTGGGCCAGGGCGGCCGGACACTTTATGCCGCCACCTCGGGTGCAGTGATCCCGATCCGCACGGCCACTGTGCGGCGCGGCCGGCCCATCCGGCTGGCCGAGTATGCGCAGCAGCTGATCATGGGCCCCGGCGGCCGGTCGGTCTACGTCGTGGGCGATACCGGCCTGGTCACCCGGATCTCGACCCGCACGGACCGGGTCACCTGGCAGGCCCGGACCACCGCCCCCGAGCCGGCGGCCATGGGCCTCACTCCGGACGGCCGGAAGCTCTACGTGCTCGGGGACGCGCCGCGCCGCCGCCGTGGCTACCTGATGCCCGTCAGCACCGCGGCCGGCACGGTGGGCCAGCGGATCGGGGTGGGTCACGACCCGCTCGCGATCGCGTTCGGGCCCGGCGGCCGTACCGCGTACGTGCTGTGCTCGCCCATCTGGGTGAAGGGGCACAACCTGGAGTTCGGCATCGGCTCGGTGTTCCCGGTGGCCGTCGCCACCGGCCGGGTCGGCCGGCCGGTGCTGACCGGGCGGGGCTCGCTGTCCCTGGCCGTCGTGCCCGGGAAGACCTACGAGCCCTGGGAGGCGGGACCGCTGAAGTAGCGGCGGGGGTTGCCGACCAGCATCGTCTCGAGCTGGGTCTCGCTGACCCCGCGCTCGCGCAGCGCGGGCAGCACGTCGCTGAACAGGTGCTGGTAGTGCCAGGCCGGGGCGAACCGGGCGATCTGGTCCGGGCGGAACCAGTCGATGTGGCAGGACGCGTCGTGGGACAGCACCATGCTGCCCGCGTAGCCGCGGGCGCACAGGGCGGCGACCGTGGCCACCCGCTGCTCCAGCGGGAGCAGGATGTCCAGGCCGAACCGGTCCATGCCGAGCAGGCAGCCCTGGTCGGCCAGCTCGGCCAGGTGGTCCACGTCGGCGCTGTCGCCGCTGTGCCCGAGCACGACCCTGGTCAGGTCGGCGCCCTCCTCGCCGAGGACCCGCAGCGCCTCGAGCCCGGACCGGGAGCCGGGGTGGGTGTGCACGGTGATGGGCGCGCCGGTGGCCACGTGGGCCTGGGCCACGGCGCGCATGACCCGCTCGACGCCGGGGGTCAGGCCGGGCTCCTCGATGGCGCACTTGAGGAACCCCGCCTTGATCCCGGTGCCCGCGATGCCCGCGGTGAGGTCAGCGATGAACATGGCCGTCATGGGATCGCTGGCGGCGTCGCGGCGCTCCGCGCCCCGGTACTGGAAGTACAGCGGCACGTCGTTGTAGGTGTAGATGCCGGTGGCCGCGATGATGTTCAGCTCGGTGCGGGCCGCGATCCTGGCGATCCGCTCGATGTCGCGGCCCAGGCCGATGACGGTCGGGTCGGCGATGGTGGCGCAGCCGCGTTCGCGCAGGGCGTTCAGCTTGGCCACCGCGTCCTCGGTCCGCTGGTCCTCGTCCCAGTCCTGGGGGTAGTTGCGGCGGATCTCCTCGCTGAGCACGAACACGTGCTCGTGCATCAGCGTGGGGCCCAGATCCGCGGCGTCGATAAGGCCCCGGACGGTCTCGACCTGTGCCATGCCCTGACCGTAGCGTGGTGTCGTACCGGCCGGTAGGTACGCTTGTCGCACTCGCGGCGGCCGCCGGTGAGCAGCTCGGGAGGCAGCAGGTGGATTTCGCATTCGACGCGCGGACCGAGGAGCTTCGCGAGCGGCTGCTGGCGTTCATGGACGAGGTGATCTACCCGGCCGAGCCGGTGTTCTCGGCGCAGGTCGCGGAGGCCGCCGCCGAGGGCACGATCTGGGCCCGCCCGCCGGTGATGGAGGAGCTCAAGACGCAGGCCAGGGCCCGCGGCCTGTGGAACCTGTTCCTGACCCACCGGGACGAGGGCGCGGGACTGACCAACCTGCAGTACGCGCCTCTGGCCGAGATCACCGGGCACAGCCCGGGCCTGGCCCCCGAGGCGCTGAACTGCGCCGCCCCGGACACCGGCAACATGGAGCTGCTGGCCGACTTCGGCAGCGAGCAGCAGCAGGCCCGCTGGCTGAAGCCGCTGCTGGACGGCGAGATCCGGTCGGCGTTCTGCATGACCGAGCCCGACGTGGCCTCCTCCGACGCGACCAACATCGCCACCCGCATCGAGCGCGACGGCGACACCTACGTGATCAACGGGCGCAAGTGGTGGTCGTCGGGGGCGATGGACCCGCGCTGCGAGATCCTCATCGTGATGGGCAAGACCGACCCGGGCGCGGACCGGCACCGGCAGCAGTCGATGATCCTGGTGCCCAGGGACACGGCGGGCGTGGACATCAAGCGCGGCATGCACGTGTTCGGCTACTCCGACGGGACCCACGGCGGCCACGCCGAGGTGGTGTTCACCGACGTGCGGGTGCCCGCGGAGAACCTGATCGCCGGCGAGGGGGAGGGGTTCGCCATCGCCCAGGCCCGGCTGGGGCCGGGCCGGATCCACCACTGCATGCGGCAGATCGGCGCGGCCGAGCGGGCCCTGGAGCTGATGTGCCGCCGGGTGACCGCCCGGACGGCGTTCGGCAAGCCGCTCGCCGAGCAGGGCGTCATCCAGGACTGGATCGCCGAGTCGCGGGTCCGGATCGAGTCGGCCCGGCTGCTGGTGCTCAAGACGGCCTGGCTGATGGACACCGCCGGCAACAAGGGCGCGCACACCGAGATCCAGGCCATCAAGATCGCGACGCCGCGGATGGCTCAGTGGGTGATCGACAAGTCCATCCAGGCCCACGGCGCCGGCGGCATCAGCCAGGACTTCCCGCTGGCCCACCTGTGGGCCAGCGCCAGGACGCTGCGGTTCGCGGACGGCCCCGACGAGGTGCACAAGCGCTCGATGGCCCGCCGGGAACTGCACAAGTACCGGCAGAACTAGAAGGAGGAGTACATGTCCGAAGCTCCGCAGGAGGGCTCGGCGGGAACGCCGCGGGTCGCTGTCGTCACCGGCGCGGCGCGCGGGATCGGCGCGGGCACGGCCCGGCGTCTGGCCGCCGACGGGCTGGCCGTCGCCGTACTGGACCTGAAGGAGGGGGACTGCGGCGCGACCGTGGACGCCATCACCTCCGCGGGCGGCGCGGCCCTGGCGGTGGGCGCGGACGTGAGCGACGCCGAGCAGGTCAAGGCGGCGGTGGCCAAGGTCGCCGCCGAGCTCGGCCCGCCGGTGGTGCTGGTCAACAACGCCGGAGTGATCCGGGACAACATGCTGTTCAAGATGACCGACGACGACTGGGACACGGTGCTGGGCGTGCACCTGCGCGGCGCCTTCCTGATGTCGCGCGCCTGCCAGAGGTACATGGTCGACCAGCGGTTCGGGCGGATCGTCAACCTGTCCTCCAGCTCCGCGCTGGGCAACCGGGGCCAGGTCAACTACTCGGCGGCCAAGGCGGGCATGCAGGGCTTCACCAAGACGCTGGCCATCGAGCTGGGCCAGTTCGGCGTCACGGCCAACGCGGTGGCGCCCGGCTTCATCGCCACCGACATGACGGCGGCCACCGCGGCCCGGGTCGGCATGAACTTCGAGGACTTCCAGAAGGCGGCCGCCTCGCAGATCCCGGTCCGCCGGGTCGGCGCCCCCGAGGACGTCGCCCACGTGATCTCGTTCCTGGTCAGCGAGGGCTCCGGCTTCGTCTCCGGCCAGGTGATTTACGTGGCCGGCGGCCCGCTGTGCTAACTCACCAAGGCGGGGCCGGAGGCGCCGCAGCGGGGGGCTCCGGGGGGTCGTCCCCCCGGGCTAGCACCGAGGATCTGCGCGGCCAGGTCCGCGAGTTCCTGGCCGCGCACGACCCGGCCGGGACGGACCGGCTGGAGTTCCTGCAGGCCCGCTTCGACGCCGGGCTGGCCTGGGTGCACTACCCGGCCGGCCTGGGCGGGCAGGGCCTGTCCCGTGACCTTCAGCCCGTGGTCGACGCCGAGTTCGCCGCGGCCGGGGCTCCGGGCAACCGGCCCGAGCGCAATGGCATCGGCCTGGGCATGGCGGCGCCGACCGTCCTGGCCTACGGCAGTCCCGAGCAGCAGCAGCGCTGGCTGCGGCCGCTGTGGACCGGCGAGGAGGTCTGGTGCCAGCTGTTCAGCGAGCCGGGCGCCGGTTCCGACCTCGCCGGGCTGGCCACGCGCGCGGTCCGCGACGGCGGTGACGGCGGCGGCGCTGAGGACTCTGATTG
>JBOHCO010000985.1:0-2397 GCA_050698895.1 Streptosporangiaceae bacterium | reverse complement strand
TGGCTCTGGCGATCCATGGGCCTTCCAGGTGCTCGGTGCTTGGGTGACGCTGATGAGGTTGATGACGCTGGCGACGGCACGGGACTGTACGGGCGACCTGCCAATAAGGGTCGAACGCGACATGAACCCACAGATCGTTCACACCACTTTTCGATAACAAGGGCCGTTTCGGGGCATGCTCTTCAGCCACAGGCGACCCGGCCCCCGGACTGCCCCGGACGGACGGCCGGCCGGTGAACTCCGATGCCGGTGGGCCAGGGGTGGCGCCGGCGACATAGTGTCAGAGGACGAGCATTGCGACACCGCAGTGGAGGCGCGCCGTGAGCATTGGCGAGGCCCTCGCGCAAGCGCGACGTCAGGCCGGCCTGACCGTGACCCAGGTCAGTCAGCGCACCCGCATCCGCGAAACGCTCATCTCGGGCATCGAGGCCGACGACTACTCCTCGTGCGGCGGCGACTTCTACACGCGGGGCCACATCCGCGCGATCGCCCGGGTGGCCGGCATCGACTCCGAGCCGCTGATCGAGGAGTACGACGCGGCCCACCGCCCGCCGCCGGACGAGACCGACGAGTTCTCAGCCCCGCCCGTCTCTGGCCGCCGCGGGCGCCGGGGCCGGGGCGGCGGCCGGGGCTCAGGCGGCGGCTGGGGCCTGGGCGGAGGTCAGGGCGCCGGAGGCGCGAGCGGCACTGGCCACGCTGGTGGTCCTGGCAGCGCTGGCGAGGACTGGCGCGAGGAGCGGGACCAGCGTGGCCGCCATGACGACGGCGGGCTGTCGGCCAATGGCGGGCCTGACCTGGCTCGCGAGCCGGAGCGCTGGCCGGGCCTGGGCTGGCTGGGCCGGGGGCAGCGGACCGACCACGACAACTGGGACGACCAGCTGAGGCACCCCGAGCCAGTCGCGGCTGACGAACCGGACCCGGAGCCGCTGCGCCAGGCGGACGGCGGCTGGACCGACCCGGGCCGCGCTGACGTGCCCGAGCGCGAGGCCGACTGGAGTCAGCCAGCCCACGGCGATCAGGCCGATCAGGCCGACTGGGACGACGAGGAGCTCGGGTACCCCGGGCCCGGCCCTGCTCACGAGCCCGAGCGACCGACCGGCCAGGACCTCACGGACCGGGACGACTGGGACGACCAGCAGCTCGAGTACCCCGGGCCCGGCCAGGCCGACGAGCCCGAGCAACCGACCGGCCAGGGCCGGGCGGGACAGGACGACTGGGAAGACGAACTGTTCGGGCACCGCGGCGCCGAACAGGCTGCCGAGCCGGGGCGGCGCGGCGGGCTTGGCACCTGGCTCGGCCTGGGCGACCGGGACAGCCGCCGCCAGCGGCACGGGCAGATGCGCACCATGTGGGTGGTGCTGGCGGCGGTGATCGGCTTCGCGATCTACAGCTTCCTGTTCGCTGCGGGACACCGGGCCAGCGCGACCGGGCCGCACCGGTCGCACAACAGCGTGCAGGCCGCCGCCCGCCGTCACGCCGGTCACCGGTCGCCGGCGCCCGCAACCTCGTCGCCCGCCCCCACGCCCACGCCCGCGGTGCCGCTGCGGGCGGCCAGCGCGACGGCGTTCGGGCCCAGCGGAACGGGCCAGGGCGACAACCCCAGCCAGGCCGGCCTGGCCATCGACCACAACCCGGCCACTGCCTGGCACACGGACTGGTACACCAGCGCCGACTTCGGCCACCTGTACCAGGGCACCGGGCTGCTGGTCGACATGGGCCACCCGGTGACGATCGCCGGGGCCCAGATCGCACTGGGTGCCGCCCGCGGCGCCAGCCTCGCGCTGCGGGTTGGCAACTCGCCCGCGCTGGCCGCGCTGAAGACGGTGGCCACCGCGACCAACGCGGGCGGCCGGGTGAGCCTGAAGCTAAGCACGCCGACACAGGGCCGCTACGTGCTGGTCTGGCTGACCAGCCTGCCGCGCGACCCGGCCGGCACCTACCAGGCCAGCATCTTCAACGTCCAGGTCGTCGGCCGCCCCTAGCCGCAGCGACGTCGTTGCTACAGCCACGTCGCTCCAGCGACTTGAGAGCTGCAACCACGTCGCTGCCCAGCCACCCAGCCCGTCGCCGCTTGGGGCGTGTGTTACTGAAGGTAGCTCCGTGAAAAGAGGGGCGAACGGGGGCGAGGGCCGGTCCCGCAGACCGGCGCCCAGCGACATGAAAGGGCCAGTCACGTCGCTACAGCGACATGAAAGGGCCAGTCACGTCGCTGCGCGGGTGTTTGGCTGGCTGGCTGGCTGACTGACTGACTGACTGACTGACTGACTGACTGACTGACGCTTCTTGCTGTTATCAGCGTCTGGGGCACCGCGGCTGGAGGGCCGCGACGCTTCTTGCTGTTATCAGCGTCCGGGAGGGCCGACAGCGTCATGGTTGGCTCGTTGGTGCTGCTCTAGC
>JBOHCO010000984.1:0-3754 GCA_050698895.1 Streptosporangiaceae bacterium | reverse complement strand
GGCGAGGGCTTCGGTGACGGTCATGCCGTAGGTCTCCGAGCGGGACGGAGCGACGAGCAGGTCGGCGGTGGTATACGCGTGGCTGAGCGCCGCGCCGGTCAGGACGCCGGCGAGCCGGACGCGGTGGCCGTGGCCGAGGCGGGTGATGCGGGTCTGCACGTGCCGGGCGAAGTCCGGGTCGCGGTCGGGCGATCCGGCCAGCACGCAGTGCCAGTCCAGGTCGCCCAGCCCAGCCAGGGCCTCGATGAGGAGATCCTGCCCCTTGTGGCGGCCGAGGGCTCCGACGCAGATCAGGTGGCCGCGGACCGGCCGGGGCGTGGCGGCGACCCGATCGGCGCCGGGCTGGGCGACGTGCACCCGGCCGGCGGGGACCTCGTACCGGGTCAGGACCTGCTGGCGGGTCCAGTCACTGGTCACGACCACCCCGGTGGCCGCGCGGAGCACGGCCCGTTCGGACCGCTCCGCGCTGGCGTCATGGTGGGTGTCCAGGGCCGTGGCCAGCGGCATGTGCAACAGCACCGCCATTCGTATCCGGCCGATGTGCGGCAGCAGCTGCGGGGCGGTCGGCGAGGCGATCAGCCCATCGATCAGGGCGGTCTCACCGTCGGGGATGGCGGCAACGATGCGGGCCAGGTCGGCGCGGGCACCCGGGCCGGGTACCGGCCACGCCGCAGCGACCGTCCTGACCAGCACATCCCATCCGGCCTCGGCCAGCCCGGCGCAGACCCGCCGGTCGTAGATGTTGCCGCCGGTCGGCTGGCCAGGATCGTCGAAGCCCTCGGGGGCGATGACGTTTACCCGCACGATGTTCCGGGCGTCCAGAGCGTATGCCGCACCGAGCCAGCCTCCTCCCTGCGGCCGGGCTGAACCACGCCAGCCGCCGATCCGTCATACCTGACACAGGTTGATACGGAGCAGCGATGGACACGGTTCGGCGTGAGTCAAGATCAGCAGACACCTTTGATGACGGCGCTGGAGCGGGCGCGGGCGGCTGCCTTCCCCGCGGGCGAGCATGTGGGCCAGGAGAGCTTCATGCGGGCCAGCGAGATTCGGACCCTGGCCCGGCGGGCCAGGGTCGGCCCCGGCGTCTCGGTCCTCGACCTGTGCTGCGGGGCGGCCGGCCCCGGCCGGATGATCACGGCGGAGTCGGCCTGCCACTACCTGGGTGCCGATTGCTCGGCCAGCGCGCTGGCCACCGCCAGGGAGCGGGCCGGGGATCTTCCCTGCCGCTTTGAGCAGGCGCAGCTCCCGCCGCTGCCCGCGGGCCGCTTCGAGGTGGTTCTCCTGCTGGAGACGATGCTGGCGTTCCCCGACAAACAAGCCCTGGCCGGTGAGGTGGCGCGCGTGCTGGAACCGGGCGGGCGTTTCGCGTTCACGGTCGAGGAAGGCCGGCCGCTCACCCAGCAGGAGCGGGCGCAGATGCCCGGCGCCGATACAGTCTGGCTCATCGAGCTGGCGGAGTTGACGGGCGTGCTGGGCCAGGCGGGGCTGACCGTGACCTGGCAGCAGGAGTACAGCTCCGCCCATCACGAGGCCGCTACGGCGCTGCTGGGCTGTTATCGGGCTCGTTCAGGCCCGATCGCGGGCCAGATCGGGACGCAGGCCACCGCCGAGCTGATCACCGCCCATCGGCTCTGGAGCGACTGGCTCGGCAGCGGGCGGGTGCGCAAGTTCGCGATGATCGCCCAGAAGCCATGACGTGCTTCGATGAAGCCCCGATGACCTGGGACTATGCCCGTTACCTGGCCGCGAAGACGACAGTGGATGACCGGGCACTCAACCGGCAGGTGCTGGCCGAGTTGCGCGGCCTGATGCCCGCGGGTGCGCCGCGGGTCCTGGAGGTCGGCGCCGGCCTGGGAACGATGGTGGCCCGGCTGATGGACTGGGGCGCGGTCGGCGCCGGCGAGTACATCCTGCTGGATGCGGACCGGCAGCTGCTGGATTGCTCCCGCCGGTGGCTGTGCGACTGGGCGGCCGCGCGCGGCCTGCACAGCGACCCGCTGCCGGATGGGCTGCAGCTGGGTGATCTCCGGGTCCGCCTGGTGCACGCCGAGCTCGGCAGTTACCTGGAGGCCGCCCATGCGGCGCTGGCCGATGTGCTGATCGCCAACGCCGTCCTGGACCTGGTGGACGTTCCGGCCGTCCTGCCCGGACTGCTGCGATTGCTCGCGCCGGGCGGCGTCTACTGGTTCACGATCAACTACGACGGCGAGAGCATCTTCGCGCCTGGCCACCCCCACGACGATCAGATCATGCAGGCCTACCACCGCGACATGGATGAGCGCGTTCGCTACGGCCGGCCGGCCGGGGAGAGCCGGACGGGCCGTCACCTGTTTCACAACCTGCGGGCGGCGGGGGCGCCCGCGCTGGCCGCGGGGTCATCGGACTGGGTCGTCAGCGCGGGGCCCGACGGGAGCTACCCGGGCGAGGAGGCTTACTTCCTGCGCAGCATCCTTGACACGATCCAGAACGCACTGCGGCACCGGCCGGTCCGGGTCGAACCGGCGCACCTGGCCGGCTGGCTGGCCGTGCGCGGCCGGCAACTGGCCGCGGGTGAGCTGGTCTACATCGCCCACCAGCTTGACTTCGCGGGGCGCCGGCCCGGCTAGCGTCCCGTGCTGGCCGGCGGGCTGGCCTGCCGGTGCGGCTCGGCGGCGCGCTCCAGGCTCAGCGACAGCAGATTATGCCCGCCGCGCTCGGCCTTGGTGGCCAGGTAGGCGGCGTTCGCCCCGGTCAGGTGCAGCGCGGTGGGTATCTGCCGGGCGATGGTGATGCCCAGGCCGGCCAGCTGGGCGCCCTTGTCCGGGTTGTTGCTCAGCAGCTCGATGCGGCTGGCGCCGAGCGCGTGCAGCATCTGGGCCGCGCTGGTGTAGTCACGCTCGTCGGCCTGGTGACCGAGCGCGAGATTGGCGTCGTAGGTATCCAGGCCACCGTCTTGCAGCGCGTAGGCGTCGAGCTTGTCGTAGAGTCCGATCCCGCGCCCCTCCTGGCGCATGTACAGCACGTACCCGCCGTGCCTGGTGATCCGCTCGACCGCTTCGCGCAGTTGCGGCCCGCAGTCGCAGCGCTGGCTGCCGAACACGTCACCGGTGAGGCATTCACTGTGCAGGCGCACCAGCGGCACCCGGGCCGTGGCGGGCCGGCCGAGTTCGAGTGCCACGTGCTGCTGCGCGTCGGCCAGGCCGGTGAAGGTGACAACCGTGGCCGTCGTTGAGTAGCCATCGGCAAAACGCAGCGGGATGCGGATACGCCGCCGGATCGCTGCCGCCTGGACCGCCCCGGTCACGGGACGAGCCGTTCGGCCTCGCGCCAGTCCTCGCGCCAGGCCTCGCGCCAGGCCGGGTGCTTCGTCGGCGGCGCCGGATCAGGTCCGCGCCGCATCCCCGGGTGTCCCCGGCCGCTACGGCGGCGAACAGCGTCCTTCAGCAGCAGGCCCGCGCCGGGGGTGACCGCGGCCAGCATGAGCACCGCGTAGAGGGTGGAGACCGTGACCCCGTTGGCCGCACCGAGGCCGGCTGCGGCGAAGGCCCAGGCGGCAGCGCCCTCCCGCGGCCCCCATCCGCCGATGCTCAAGGGGATCCCCGCGGCAATCTGGATGACCATCAGCAGCGCGATCAGCTCGCCCAGGGGTGCGGTGGAGCCTGCGAGCCGGGCCGCGATGACGAACGTCGCCGTGTGCCCGGCAACGACCAGCACCGAGGCCAGCGTGAGCCGCGGCCACACGCCCTTGACCAGCAGGCCACGACGCAGGTCA
>JBOHCO010000983.1:0-2822 GCA_050698895.1 Streptosporangiaceae bacterium | reverse complement strand
CGGCCCAGCACCGCCGGGGCCTCGGTCAGCGACGGCCCGTACCAGGTCAGGTGGCGGCCGCTGACCAGCGCCGTGCTGTCACCGGGAAACGCCTCGGGCCCGTCCGACGCGCTGAACCGGTACGGCTCGTCGGGCAGCACAACCAGGTCCGCCCCGGCACCGCGGATCTGCTCGATGCCGATCCGCGGGTAGCGCTCGCCGTGGCCGGCGTAGAGGTTGTCCACTCCGAGCCGGGCCAGCAGGTCGCCCGCGAACGTGTCGCGCCCGAGCACCATCCAGGGCCGCCGCCAGATCGGCACCACCGCGGTCCGCTCCGGCGGGCCCGGCCGGGTCGGCAGCCGGCTCCACGCCGCCGCGGCCGCGTCCAGCCAGGCCGGCGGGGCCAGCCGGCAGGCCGTGGTCAGCAGCCGGCCCAGGGAGGCCAGCGCCCCGGGCAGGTCCTGCACCCGGGTCACCCAGACGGCCAGCCCGGCGGCGCGCAGCGCGTCCAGGTCCGCGACCCGGTTCTCCTCCTCGTTGGCCAGCACCACGTCGGGCGCCAGCGCGACGATCCTGGCCACGTCCGGGTTCTTGGTCCCGCCGATCCGGGTCACGGCCAGATCGGCCGGGTGAGTGCACCAGTCCGTGGCGCCGACCAGGATGCGCGGCGCGCACGACGCCACCGCCTCGGTCAGCGACGGCACGAGCGACACCACGCGCCCGACCAGCCGGGGCACCGCCACCGGGTGGCCGAGGTCATCGCGCGGCTCGGCAGGCGTGCCCGGCTTATCCTGGTGCGGCATGGCTGATCCCCCAGATCCCTCGCTCGCTCTCATTCTGGACGGCCAGCGCCGGAACCTCCAGCGTCACTTGCGTCTACCTGGCTCGCGTACTGTGGCTTCCGCGCTGGTCGGCGCGCCAGGCCGGGCAGCGATGGCGGCGCACAGCCCTCACAGCCCGAGCCACGGTCCCGGCGACAGGAAGAGGTTGCATCCCATGACCGACGCGCCTTCTGAGGCGGTCCGCGCGACGCTCGACGACCCGTTCGCCCAGCTGTCGGGCAACCTGGCGGGCACCCGGCGGCTTCAGTTCGAGGTCATCGGCAGCCGGCTGCTGACCCCGCACATGCAGCGGCTGGAGCTGACCTCGCCCGAGCTGGACGGGTTCAGCTACGCCCCGGGCCAGGACGTGATGCTGCTGGTGGCGGCGGACGGGAACCGGCCGGTACGGCGGCGCTACACGATCCGGCACCTGGACCAGGCGCAGCGGCGGATCACCCTGGACGTGGTCCTGCACGGCGACGGGCCCGGCGAGCGCTGGATCCAGGCAGCCCAGTCCGGCGACCGGATCGAGGGCATCGGCCCGCGCGGCAAGATCACCACCTCGCCCGCCGCGGACTGGCACCTGTTCGTAGGTGACGAGTCCGCGCTGCCGGCGATCTTCACGATGACCGAGTCACTGCCGGGCGACTCCGAGGCCACGGTCGTGCTGGAGGTGCCCAGCCCCGAGGACGAGCAGGAGATCTCGGCCCCGGCCCGGACCCGGCTGACCTGGCTGCACCGGCTGGACGGCCCGGCGGGTGACCCCGGCGCGCTGCGGGCCGAGGCGGCCGAGGTGGAGCTGCCGCCCGGCCGCGGCCAGGCCTACCTGTTCGGCGAGGCCAAGGTGGTGCTGGCGCTGCGCGAGGTGCTGGCCGCCCGTGGCCTGCCCGCCGAGCAGATGTCACCCAAGGCCTACTGGGGCCGCGGCCGCGCCAACGCCAGCCACGGCGAGCCCGCCCGCGACGCCTAGCCCTACGGATCGCATCAGCAGTTCGGATCCTCGGCGTCATAGGCCGGGTGATCCGAACCACTCTTTGGCGGAGCGACCCGTGTGGCCCCTGTGGTCAGCGGGCGCGGCGCAGGCGCCCCATTGGCCCCACGCGCCCCACGCGCCCCACGCGCCCCACGCGCCCCACGCGCCAGGATCAGTTCGGATCGTCGGTGTGATAGCACGGACAACCTGAACTGCTCTCGGGGCTTGATGCTGGTGTGACCGGCGGGGCCAACGAGGGTGGTCCCGCCAACGCTGCTCCGCACCATGTGGCGCGGCGGGTGCCGGGCGGCTAGCGCGCGGGGCACGCGCCGGGGTGGGCCGCCAGGGTGATGTGGACCGGGCGGCCGTGCGGCCGGGCCCGCACCACGAGGGGGACGCAGCTCACCGTCGAGATGTAGCCCTGCCAGAACATCGTGAACACGCCCGGGCAGCCGCCCAGGGTCAGCCCCGGCAGGCCGGCGCCGGGCGTGTAGACGTCGTTGCTGCTAAAGCCGAGCAGGAAGCGGAACCGTGCCCGGGCCGGGCCGGTGACCCGCACCACCGCGCGCTGACCGGCCCGGATCGCGATCACTCCGGCCTGCGCGCGCAGCCGTCCGTGCGCCAGCGAGCGGCTGGCCGGCCAGGCCCTGGGCCCCCGCGCGAACACGAACCACACCGGCCCGGCGCGCACGCTCTGCGCCTGCCAGTGCTTCGATAGCTCGCCGTTGTTGGCGTCCGCGCACTCCCGCAGGACGGTCCCGGCCGCTCGCTGTACCGGCGGGCCGAAGAGAGACGGCCCGGGCACCGAGCCCAGCCCCGACACCGCGGAGATCAGCGGCGAGCGCGACGCGGTCACCACCAGGTGAGAGGCGGGCGGGCGCGGACTGCGGCGCAGCGCGCTGGTCACCGGCCAGGCCGCCGCGGCCAGCACCACCACCCCGGCCACGCCACCGGCGACCAGCCGCCGCGCGTGCCGAGATCGCCGCCGGCCGACCGCCGCCAGCAGGTCCGGCGCCGACCAGCCCGGCAGCCGCCCGCCCGGCGCCGGC
>JBOHCO010000982.1:0-3729 GCA_050698895.1 Streptosporangiaceae bacterium | reverse complement strand
CGGGGGGTTCACCATTAACCAAACGGCCTGTTCAGGCTGCCTGCCGACCGCGCCGCGGATCCGGTCTTACCGCGCGCTGCGCCTGGCTGCACGGGTGGTCACCGGCGTCGCCATCATCCTGACCCTGTCCGCCCCCGCCGGCGCCGCCCCTGCTCGCGCCGGCGCCACTCGCGCTGCCCGCGCTGCCCGCGCCGCCGGGCCGCCCCCGGTCACCGTGCTCAAGCCGGGCGCGAGCAACGGCAACGGCGACATCTTCTTCGCGCCCCGCGGTGGCGGCTACACCGCCGGCCCGGAGATCATCACCCGCACCGGCAAGGTCGTCTGGTTCCACCGGCTGCCGGCCGGGCAGATCGCCACCGACTTCTGCGCCCAGACCTACCGCGGCCAGCCCGTGCTCACCTGGTCCCAGGGTCCCGAGCTCGTCGGCCCGGCCGGCGGCACCGACTACATCTACAACGACCGCTACCAGCGCATCGCCACCGTGAAGGCGGGCCGCGGCTTCAAGACCAACCTGCACGAGTTCCTCATCACGCCGTGGAGCACCGCGCTCATCCTGGCCCAGAAGAGCACCACCGCCAACCTCACCTCCATCGGCGGGCCGGCCGACCAGAAGGTCGTCGACGGCGTCGTGCAGGAAATCAACATCAAGACCGGCAAGGTCATCTTCCAGTGGAACCCCATCGGCCACGTCCCGTTCCGCGACAGCCACACGCCGCTGCCCGCCTCGGCCACCACGGCCTGGGACTGGTTCCACATCAACGCCGTCCACC
Organism: Streptosporangiaceae bacterium; assembly: GCA_050698895.1. Taxonomy (GTDB): domain Bacteria; phylum Actinomycetota; class Actinomycetes; order Streptosporangiales; family Streptosporangiaceae; genus DASUBV01. The sequence continues at coordinate 2,959 of JBOHCO010000982.1, read as the reverse complement.
TCGACACCGACGGCAACCTGCTTGTCAGCTCCCGGTTCACCTGGACCACCTACAAGGTCAGCCGGAGCACCGGGAAGATCATCTGGGAGCTCGGCGGCAGGCAGAGCACGTTCCGGCTCAAGGCCGGCGCCGGCCAGCTGCTCGACCAGGCCGGCGAGATCTTCGCCTACCAGCATGACCCCGAGGCCATTGGGAACGGCGAGTACACGTTCATGGACGACGAGTCCAACGGCACCACCAAGGAGCTCGCCTACAGCCGGGTCGTCGTGGTGCGGCTCAACCTCACCGCCAAGACCGCCACGCTGGTCCAGTCGATCAGCCAGCCCGAGGGCCTGCTCACCGGGGCCGAGGGCAACGCGCAGACCACCCGCAACGGTGACCTGTTCGTCGGCTGGGGTGCCCTGCCGTACTTCTCCGAGTTCAGCCCGTCCGGCCGGCTGCTGTTCAACGCCCGGCTCCCGAAGGGCGTCACCAGCTACCGCGCCTACCGCATGTCCTGGCACCCGCCTGCCTAAGAGAACACATCCGTGAGAGAACACATCGCGGTCGCCCGCCGGGGCGCTCGCCCGGCGACCCGGTGTCCTCGCGGGCGGGTGCTAGCGGATGAGGCCGAGCACCTCGGCCGCCGCGCGCGGATCCAGCTCCATCAGTTGCTCCGCCGCCGCCGAGCGCAGGCCGTCGTCCACGCCGTCGTCGCCGGCGATGACGCGGAACGCCTCGGCCGCCGCGCCCCGGTCCAGCTCGGGCAGTCGCTCCGCGACCTCCAGGCGCAGCCCGTCGTGCACGCCGTCGTCGCAGGCGATCGAGCGGTAGGCCTCCGCCCCGCCCGCCCGGTCGAGCCGGGCCAGTGCCTCGGCCGCGTCGATCCGGGTCTCGTCGTCCATGCCGTCGTCGCCGGCCAGGGCGCGCAGCGCCTTGGCCGCCGCGCCCGGGTCGAACCGGGCTAGCTTCCTGGCTGCCTCAATGCGGTCGTCATAGTCGTCGAACATCGCTGTGCCGCCTTCTCCGCGAGGTCGTCTTGGCTCAAGATACATCTCGACTTGTGCAGTGTAAAGATATATCGCGAAGGTCCCGGCAAGATGGCGCAACAGCCGCCACCATTTACTCGCTCGGGCCCGGCCCGAGCCCTATCTCGGACCGTCGAGCTGCCGCTCGACTCGCTCGATGCCGGCCCGGACGTTGCTGCCGTACCCGTCATCGGCCAGCGCCTCGAGCCCGCCGCGGGCTAGCTCGAGTTCCTGCCGCGCGCGGCCGACGTTCCCCAGCTTCCGGTAGTCCTCAGCCAGGTTGAGGTGCAGCGACGGGTAGAAGCCCCGGACCGACAGCGACTCGTCGTAGGCCTGCGCGCGCTCGTCGGTCAGCTCATCGGCCGCCGCCAGCGCCCGGAGGTCCCACATCAGCTCGTCCTGCGGATCGGGCTGCACGTCGGCCGCATAGTGGGCCAGCGTGCACCGATGAAAGGGATCCCCGTCCGGGCCGATGTCCGCCCAGATGGCCGCGAACAGTTCTCTGGCCTGCTCCCGCTCGCCCTGGCGAGACAAGCCGATGGCCGCGCCGATGCGCTCCATCATCGGATCCGGTTTCTGCTCCGTCATCGCATCGCTCCCGGATGATCAGCAAAAGCTGATTCGGCCCCGGCTTCCATCATGTCCGGCAGGCATCCCGCCCGTAAGCGATATCGGCCACCCCTCGCGGGCCGCTCGCGGCAGCGGCCGCTACGCAGGCCAGCCCTGCCACCAGCCCTGGCCAATGAGTCAGTCCAGCGGTCGGCGGTAGGACGTCCAGGACGAGACGACCTCGAAGCCGGCCTGGCGGTAGATGCTGACCGCGCCGGTCGGGCTGTCGGAGTCGACGCCCAGCGTCGCGCGGTGCTGGCCGTCCGCGGCCGAGGCCGTCATCACGTCGGCGAGCAGCGAGCCGGCCAGCCCCCGACGGCGCCAGGCTCGCCGGGTTCCTACCTCGTTCATCCGGATCCGGCCCGGCGTCTCCTCACCCGCCAGGACGTAGGCGGCGACCTGGTCACCTTCCAGGGCCAGGCGGGTCAGGTCCGGCCGGAAGCCCGGCTGGTGCAGATCGTGCTGCGACCAGTCGGCGAGGCTGGTGAGCTCGAAGTCGAAGTGGTCGGCCATCGCCTCGTTGTGCGCGGCATACAGCGCGGCCGTGTAGTCGGCCGAGAACGGGACTGCCGGCAGGTCCGGGCGTGGCCGGGGGCTAACCGGGACGCCGAGGTCAGCAGCCATCTCATGCCAGTACCGGACCGGCTGCATGCCGAACCGCTCGAACAAGGCGAACGCCGCCGGTTCGGTCGCGTAAGCATCAGCATCGAGTGACCAGTTCGCGCCCGGCGACAGTTCGTCACGCAGCTGCCGGGCGCGCCTGAACGACCAGCCGAGTAGCTCGCGGCCGAACCCGCGCCCGCGCCAGCCGGGCAGCACGCCGCCGAAGCTGTCCACCCGGTCGCCGACGCCGCCGACTGGCGGTGCGAGCATCGCTGAAGCGACGATCGTGTCGCCGTTGGCGACCAGCCTGGTGTCAGCGTCTCGATCACGAACCAGGCCTGAGGTAAACCAGGATCTGACCTCATCCTCAGTAAGGCCGGGATCAGCGCCAGCCGCGATCGCCATCTCTCGCATAAACGCAGTAAACGCAGGCGCATCCGCATCGGCGTAGCTTCGCCAGATAGGACCAGTCACGACCTGAAGCCTACGCACCGGAGCCGCCGGCGGCCTCCGGTCGTGCCTTAAGATCAGGGCAGGAAGGACGTTGCCGATGGCCTCGCGTATTCAGCGCTCCGGTTCGTCCGCCAGGCCCGCGAAAGTCGGTCGGCGCCAGGCGCAGGAAGCGCGCGCGGAACTGGCGGCCGGCGGGCTGTCCCACGACGAGCGGCGCCGGCTTCACTCCATCATCCGGGTGCGGGAAGAGGCGGAGAGCCGGGGGAGCGGCCGCCGCCGGCATGGGG
>JBOHCO010000981.1:0-3523 GCA_050698895.1 Streptosporangiaceae bacterium | reverse complement strand
GGCCCAGGTCGGCGGCTACCTCGGCCGCCGACTCGATGTTCCGGTCGGCCACCACCACGCAGGCGCCCTCGGCGGCCAGCCGCCTGGCCGTGGCCCGGCCGATCCCTGACCCGCCGCCGGTGACCAGCGCGATCCGGCCGGCCAGCGGCCTGGGCTTGGGCCGCCGGGCCAGCTTGGCCTCCTCCAGGGCCCAGTACTCGATGCGGAATTTCTCCGCCTCGCTGATCGGCGCGTAGGACGAGACCGCCTCCGCGCCGTGCATGACGTTGATCGCGTTGACGTAGAACTCGGCCGCCACCCGCGCGGTCTGCTTGTCGGCGCCGAAGCTGAACATGCCCACGCCGGGGACCAGCACGATGGCCGGGTCGGCGCCGCGGATCGGCGGCGAGTCCGGCTCCGCGTTCCGCTCGTAGTAGGCCCGGTACTGCTCGCGGTACTCCGCGTGCAGCTCGCCGAGCCTGGTGATGACGTCCGGCAGCGGCGCGGCCGGCGGCCGGTCGAGGACCAGCGGCGCGACCTTGGTCCGCAGGAAGTGGTCCGGGCAGGAGGTGCCGAGCGCGGCCAGCTCGCGGTGCCGCTGCCGGGCCAGGAAGTCCAGCACCACCCGGGTGTCGGTGAAGTGGCCGACCTGCCGCCGGTCGGTGGAGGCCAGGCCGCGCAGCACCGGCGCGAGCTGGGCCGCGCGGGCCCGGCGCTCGGCCTCGGGCAGCGGCTCCAGGCCGGGCACGACCGGGCCGAACGGCTCGGGCCTGCCGTGGACCTCCAGGTAGCGCTGCACGGTGGCGATGATCTCCAGCGAGTTGGCCTCGCACTCCGCGCTGGTCGCGCCCCAGGCGGTGATGCCGTGGCCGCCCAAGATCACGCCGATGGCGGCGGGGTGGTCGCGGTGCACGGCGGCGATGTCCAGGCCGAGCTGGAAGCCGGGCCGCCGCCACGGCACCCAGGCCACCCGGTCACCGAAGCAGTCCCTGGTCAGCTGCTCCCCGTCGGCCGCCGTGGCCAGGGCGATCCCGGCGTCCGGGTGCAGGTGGTCCACGTGCGGGGCCTCGACCAGGCCGTGCATGGCGGTGTCGATGGACGGGGCCGCACCGCGCTCTGCTAGTCCTGACCCCACCACCCCGCCCAGGCCGTGCAGGCAGAAGTCAAAGGCCGCGACCATCTCGTCCTCCCGGTCGGGACCGGGGTAGACGGCGGGCAGCGCGCGGAGCCGGTCCATCCGCAGCACGGCCAGCCCGGCCGGGGTGAGCGTGCCCAGGTCGCCGCCGGAGCCCTTGACCCACAGCAGCTCGGCCGGCTGGCCGGTGACCGGGTCGGTGACGGTGCCCTTGGCCGAGGTGTTCCCGCCGGCGTAATTGGTGTTACGCGGGTCGGCGCCAAGACGGTTGCTGCGCCCGACCAGCTCGGCGATCTCGGGTGCGGCCTGGGGATCCATTGTTAATCCTCTTCTGGCTCGGGTTTCTCCGTGGCGGTCAGCTGGCCCAGCCGGCCTGGGTGCCGCCGACGCGCTCAGCCACGATTGTGTCCTGGTAGCCGGACCGGTGATAGGCCGCGACCGGGTCGGGGTCCAGGCCCATGTCGGCCCGCAGCCCGGCCAGCAGCGGCCGGACGTCGGTGTTGTAGGCGTCCATGAGCGCGGCGTTGGCGGCCAGGACGTCACCGGCCTGCTGGGCCGCGGCCAGCGCGGGCCGGTCGATGAGCAGCGCCTTGGCGGTGGCCTCCTGGACGTTGAGCACGGAGCGGATCTGCGCCGGGATCTTGGGCTCGATGTTGTGGCACTGGTCGAGCATGAACGCCACCCCGGCCTCGGGCCGGTGGGCGCCGGCCGACACCACCTCGTGCATGATCCGGAACAGCTGGAACGGGTCCGCGGCCCCGACCATCAGGTCATCGTCGGCGTAGAACCGGGAGTTGAAGTCGAAGGCACCGAGCCGGCCCGCGCGCAGCAGCAGGGCCACGATGAACTCGATGTTGGTGCCCGGCGCGTGGTGGCCGGTGTCCACGACCACCTGCGCCTGCGGGCCCAGGGCCTGGCAGTGCAGCAGCGAGGTGCCCCAGTCCGGCACGTCGGTGGTGTAGAAGGACGGCTCGAACAGCTTGTACTCCAGCAGCATCCGCTGGCCCGCGCCGAGCCGGGCGTAGACCTGGGCCAGCGCCTCCGCCAGCCGGTCCTGGCGGCCCCGGATGTCGTCCTGGCCCGGGTAGTTGGTGCCGTCGGCGAACCACAGCTTGAGGTCGGCCGAGCCGGTGGCGTCCATGATGTCCACGCACTCCAGCAGGTGCGCCGTGGCCTTCGCGCGCACCTGGGGGTCGGGGTGGCAGACGCTGCCCAGCATGTAGTCGTTGTCCTGGAACACGTTGGCGTTCACCGCGCCGATGGACAGCCCGTGGTCGGCCGCGAACCGGCTCAGCGCCGCGTAGTCGTCGACCTTGTCCCACGGGATGTGCACCGCCACCCGCGGCGCGACCCCGGTCAGCGCCTGCACCTGAGCCGCGTCGGCGATCTTCTCCTGCGGCGTGCGCGGCACCCCGGCCTGCGGGAACACCTTGAAGCGGGTGCCCGTGTTCCCGAACGCCCACGACGGTAGCTCGATCTGCTGCCCCCGCAGCGCGGACTTCACATCGGTCACATCAGGCATGTCAGGTCATCTCCAGTGCAGTGCAGTGCTGTGTTGCGGAGGGGCGGGTGGCGGAGGGGCGGGCTAGTCCAGGTGGAAGATCTCGGCCAGCCGGCTGAAGGCCTCGCCGGGCCGGCGGCCGCCGATGCCCGCGAAGAATGGGCCCGGGGACTCCCGAGTCCCCGGGCCCATCTCCGGCTAGAAGCCCCAGGAGTTGAAGTTGTTGATGTTGGACTTGGTGAACACGAGCGGCGGGCCGAGCAGGATGGTGTTGTCCGCGCCGACCGTGAACTTGCCGAGCTTGCCGGCGGTGAACGACTGCCCGGCTGATCCGGTGATCTTCTTCGAGGCGAGGTTCACCGCGGCGTAGGCGGCGAGGTAGCCGAGGTTGGCCGGGTTCCACAGCTCGAAGCTGCCGACCGTGCCGTCCAGCACGTACTTCTTCATCGCCACCGGGGTGCCGAGACCGGTCAGCGCGACCTTGCCCCGGTACTTGGACGTGTCCAGGACCTGGGCCGCGGCCAGGATGCCCACCGTGGTCGGCGAGATGATCCCCTTCAGGTTCGGGTAGTGCTGCAGCAGGCCCTGGGTCACCTGGGTCGCGGTGGTCGGGTCGTCGTTGCCGTAGACCGTGGAGACCAGCTTCATCTTCGGGTACTTCTTCAGCTCCTGCTTCATGTACCCGATCCAGGTGTTCTGGTTCGTGGCCGACGCGGCCGCGGACACGATGCCGATCTCCCCGGTGTCGTGGATCTCCTTGGCCAGCAGGTCCACTTCGGTTTCGCCGATCGCCTGGGACGAGGCCTGGTTGATGAAGATGTCCCGGCAGGCCGGGGCGTCCGAGTCATAGGTGACCACCGTGATGCCCTTGGTCATGGCCGCCTTCAGCGTGGGGCACAGGGCGGACG
>JBOHCO010000980.1:0-7023 GCA_050698895.1 Streptosporangiaceae bacterium | reverse complement strand
ATGCTGAACCATGTGACCAGCTTGCTCCTATACCGTCACCATAAGGTGAATAGCTGGTCATAAGTTTGCCTTTCCGAGAGCATCCAAACGGATATCCGGCCGGGCCTATCACGGACGGATATCGTGATCATGAAATAGGCGCCGGGACGAGGTGTACCGCGCTTCCGCGGAAGCGTCTCACGCAAGTGCGTCACGCATGTGCGCAGCGCGTTTCCGCGGAAACGCGCGCGCCAGTACTCCAACCGGACTTCGTGACGCGCGTGCAGGGATCGCGCTTACCTGGCCACTCGCGGGGCTACCTGGCCGCTGCCTGGGTCAGCTCCGCCAGCTCGGGACCGCGCCGGCACCGTGCTGCCGCCAGCCGATCAGATCCCGATCACCCGCAACGAGATCGCCGCGCTGTTCAGCACCCTGATCATCAAGCCGGTGACAGACGCCCCGCACCGGCTGCGATAGCCGGCCTGCCGGCGACACCAGCAACACCGCGCCAGAACCTGCCACTACCAGCGACAAGCCCGCCAATCATGAACGTTACGGGCCCGGCGGGCTAAGCGCGGATGGGCTAAGCGCGGATGGGCTCCAGGAGCGGGTGCGGCTGGGCCAGGACCGCGGTCACCGGGTCCGGATCCGGGCGGCTGGCCAGGCCGGGGCCCGGCGTGACCAGCGTCTCCCACACCGGCACCTCCTGGCCGCAGGCCGCGCACACGCCGTCGCCGCTCACCTCGCCGCCGTCGGCCGCGTGCCGGAAGACCCGGCTCGGCCCGGCCGCCGAGTAGTGCTCGTCCCCCCAGGCCAGCAGGCTGCGCACCACCGGCCACAGGGTCATGCCCTTGTCGGTGAGGAGGTACTCGGTGTGGCCGTGCGCGCCGTCAGAGCGGCGCAGCACCCCGGCCTCGGTCAGCGAGCCGAGGCGATCGGACAGCACGGCCCTGGGCACGCGCAGGTGTACCGCGAAGTCCCCGAACCGCCGCACCCCGAAGAACGCGTCCCGGACGATCATCAGCGTCCACCGCTCGCCGACCACCTCGAGGGCGCGGGCCAGGGAGCACTGCTGGCCTGAGTAGTCCTTGTGAAGCGGCACGAGCCCAGTATACGCCAACTTAGTTCGTTGACTGAACCGGCGTCGCCATGATTGAGTGAGCCTCATCTTGGTTCATCCATTGAACCGTACCGGCCTGGCCAGTACTGGCCTGAACCGTACGGAACGGGACTCCCGGGAGGGCTAGTGACCACGACGGCCGGCGATCCAGGCCTGGAGGCGGCGCCGGCGGCGCTCACGACGCGCGCGCCGGCCAGGCCGCACGGGGCCGACCCGGCGGAGGAGGGCCATCCGGCCCGCTGGTGGATCCTGGCCGTGCTGGCCGCCGTGGCGTTCATGGCCCAGCTAGACCTGTTCATCGTGAACATCGCGCTGCCGGTCATCGGCCGCCAGTTCGGCGCGGTGAGCCTGGCCGGGCCGTCGTGGGTGCTGAACGCCTACGCGGTGGTGTTCGCGGCGCTGCTGGTGCCCGCCGGGCGGCTGGCCGATCACTTCGGCCGGCGGCGGTTCCTGCTGGCCGGCGTGGCGGTGTTCACGGTGGCCTCGGCGGCCTGCGCGGTGGCGCCCGCGCTGGGCGTCCTGGTGGCGGCCCGCGCGGTCCAGGCGATCGGGGCGGCGATGATCGTGCCGACCTCGCTGGGCCTGCTCTACCCGGCGTTCGGCCGCCGCCAGCACGCGATGGTGGTCGGCTTCTGGGCCGCGGTGGCCGCCGTGGCCGGGACGGCCGGGCCGCCGGTGGGCGGGCTGCTGGCCGGCCTGGACTGGCGCTGGATCTTCCTGATCAACGTGCCGATCGGGGTGTTCACGCTGGTGCTGGGGTGGCGGGTGCTGCCCGAGGTGCGCGCGCAGCCGGGCAGCCGGCTGCCGGACGGGATCTCGGCGGCCGGCCTGCTCGCGGCGGTGACGCTGCTGGTGCTGGCCACGGTCCAGGGGCCGGACTGGGGCTGGCCGGACCCGCGCACGCTGGGCCTGCTGGCCGCCGCGCTGGCCGCGGCGGGGCTGACGGTGACCAGGACGCTGCGCCACCCGCACGCGCTGATCGAGAAGACGCTGTTCCGCAGCCGCGACTTCACCCTGGCCTCGGTGGCGCTGTTCCTGTTCTACATCGGATTCGCGCTCTTCCTGCTCACCTCGGTGCTGTTCCTGCAGGGCCAGTGGCACTACAGCCCGGTCCGCGCGGGCCTGGCCATCATGCCGGGACCGGTGATGTCGGCGACGGTGGCGGTGAACGCCGGGCGGATCTCGGCCCGGCTGGGCCGCACGGCGCCGGCCACGATCGGCACCTTGCTGATGGCGGCCATGGCGGCGTACTGGATCGTCGCGGCGCCCGCCCACCCGGCCTACCTGACGGGCTTCCTGCCCGGCCTGCTGATCGGCGGGGTGTCGGCCGGGCTGACCCAGGCCCCGCTGTTCGCGGCGGCGGGCACGCTGCCGCCGGACCGCGCGACCACGGGCAGCGCGGTGCTCAACATGTCCCGGCAGGTGGGCAGCGCGATCGGCGTGGCGGTGGAGGTGGCCGTCCTGGGCCCGGCCGCACGGCATCCGCTGACCGAGTTCCGGCACGCCTGGGCGGCCATGATCGTGGCCGGCGGCCTGGCCGCGGTGGCCGCCGCGGCCACCGGGCGGCGACGCGGCCCGGCCCGCTAGCCGGTGGTCAGGAAACGGGTGGCGGGTGGCCGTCGGTGGTCGCGGCCAGTGAGTGGTCCCAGGAGCAGATCTCGCAGGAGTGCCGGAACGCCGACCGGGCGAACTCCAGCGCGACGTGGTGCGGGTCGGCGGCGGTCCGGACGGCGTCCCAGTCCAGGATGTACTCCCCCACCCCCTCCTCCCAGCGGGCGGCGGGCGGGCTCAGGGTCATCTGGGCGAAGCCGGGCGGCGCCGGGTGCGCGTAGGCGTAGAACGCGGCCCGCGGGTAGCGGGCGTCGCCGGGCCACCAGCCGACCGCGACCTCCTGGGCATCCATGGCGTTGCGCATGATGAAGTCGCGCGTCGGCGGCTCGGCCGGGAGCCCGGAGAACAGGCTCACGGCCAGGTCGAAGGACCCCCACCAGGCGTTGACCGGCGTACTGCGGCCGCGGAACGGCGCCCGGTAGGCGGCCAGGATCAGCGCGGCCTGGGTGGCCGCGGAGAAGTAGTCCGCCACCTGGTACCGGTCGTAGGTGGCGTGCTCGGTGTCCTCGTCCAGCGGCGTGGTCCAGGACACTTCCTGCGGGGTCGGGTCGATCCGCACCGGGCCGCCGAGCGCGCTCACCGCCGCCAGCACCTCGCGGGTCACGTCGCCCACGGCCCGGTTGGGGGTCAGCGCGATGCGCCGGGACCGTCCGTCGCTGTGCTCCGCCACGGCCTCGTGCGTCCGCAGGTCCAGCGCGACGACCAGCGATCCGGACCCGTCGGGCGCGGGCAGCGGCGCGGTCTCCCAGCCCCGCGCGGTCAGCCGCAGCGCGGCGTGCTGCAACTGCGGCTCGGGCGGCGCCAGCCGGGCCGCCAGCTTGCCCAGGACCTGGGTGTGCGCGTGCAGGGTGTCACAGGTGGGCTGCCACAACTCGTAGGAGACCACTGGCCAGCTCGTCGGCATGAGGTGCAGGCTAGGGCGGGTCAGCACCGATCGCAAACACCCGCTGATACTCGCTGGTACCCGCGGCGCGGCCGCGGGCGTCCTGAGGAGGCCGGCCTGAGCACTTATGTACTGATCCCGGGCGCCGGAGGCGCTGCCGCCTGGTACTGGCATCGCGTGATGCCGCTGCTGGAGCGGGCCGGGCACGCGGCCATCCCGGTCGAGCTGCCGGGACCCGACGAGCAGGCCGGCCTGCCCGAGTACGCGGAGCTGGTCGCCGCCGCCGGCAGCGGCGCCGGCCAGGACGTGGTGCTGGTCGCCCAGTCGCTGGGCGGGTTCACCGCTCCGCTGGCCGCCGTGCGGGTCCCGGTGGGCGCGATCGTGCTGGTGAACGCCATGATCCCCAGGCCGGGCGAGACGGCAGGCCAGTGGTGGGAGAACACCGGGTCCAGCCAGGCCCGCACCGAGGCGGCCGAGCGGGCCGGTTATCCGGTCGAGTTCGACGAGGCGGTCTACTTCCTGCACGACGTGCCGTCGGACGTCGTGGCGTCGGGCGCGGACCAGAAGCATGCCGAGTCCGACGTGGTCTTCCGCACGCCCTGTGACTTCACTGCCTGGCCGGCGGTCCCGACCCGGGTCGTGGCCGGGGCCGACGACCGGCTGTTCCCGGCCGGCTTCCAGCGGGCCGTGGCCAGGCAGCGGCTGGGCATCGAGGCGGACGTGCTGCCCGGCGGCCACCTCATCGCCCTGTCCCAGCCGGGCCGGCTGGCCGACTACCTGCTGGGGGTCAGCGCAGCGGCCCGGTGACGCGCTCGGCGGCGGCGATGGCCCGGCCGGACCGCACGTACTCCACCGCGTCGCCGATCTCCGGCGCCAGGTACCGGTCGGGCCCCGGCCCCGGCACGGCGCCCTCAGACCCTGCGCCCGCAGACCCTGCGCCCGCAGACCCTGCGCCCTCAGAGCCGGCCCCGGACCGCAGCCCGTCCCGCACCGCCGCGGTCGCCGCGGCCGGCTCGAGCGGCGCCCGCAAGTCCAGGGCCCGGGCCCCGGCCAGCACCTCGACGGCGACCACCCGGGTCAGCCCGTCGATGGCCCGGCGCAGCTTGCGCGCCGCCGACCAGCCCATGGACACGTGGTCCTCCTGCATGGCGCTGGACGGGATGGAGTCGACCGAGGCCGGGGCGGCCAGCCGCTTCAGCTCCGACACGATCGCGGCCTGGGTGTACTGGGCGATCATGAGCCCGGAGTCCACGCCGGGGTCGTCGGCCAGGAACGCGGTCAGGCCGTGGTTGCGGGCGGTGTCCAGGAACCGGTCGGTGCGCCGCTCGGCGATGGAGGCCAGGTCGGCGGCGGCGATGGCCAGGAAGTCCAGCACGTAGCCCACCGGCGCGCCGTGGAAGTTGCCGTTGCTCTCCACCCGGCCGTCCAGCGTGACCACCGGGTTGTCGATGGCGCTGGCCAGCTCGCGGGAGGCGACCAGCTCGGCGTGCGCGATGGTGTCGCGGACCGCGCCGTGGACCTGCGGCGAACAGCGCAGCGAGTAGGCGTCCTGGACCCGGGTGCACTCCGGGCCGCGGTGGCTGGCCATGATGCCCGAGCCCGCCAGCAGGGCGATCAGGTTGGCCGCGCTGTCGGCCTGGCCGGGATGCGGGCGCAGCGCCTGGAGGTCGGCCGCGAACACCGCGTCGGTGGCCAGCTGGGCCTCCACGCTCATGGCCGCGCCGATGTCCGCGGTCCGGACCAGCCGCCGCAGGTCGTGGCAGGCCAGCACGAGCATGCCGAGCATGCCGTCGGTGCCGTTGATGAGGGCCAGTCCCTCCTTCTCCTGGAGCGCCACCGGCGCCAGGCCCGTTGCGCGCAGCGCCGACCCGGCGTCGGTCAGCGCGCCCGCGGCGTCGCGAACCTCGCCCTCGCCCATCACGGCCAGGGCGCAGTGGGCCAGCGGGGCCAGGTCCCCGGAGCAGCCCAGCGAGCCGTACTCGCGCACCACCGGGGTGATCCCGGCGTTCAGCAGCCCGGCGTAGGACCTGGTCGTCTCCAGCCGGACCCCGGTGCGCCCGGTGGCCAGCGTGGACAGGCGCAGCAGCATCAGCGCCCGCACCACCTCGCGCTCCACCTCGTCCCCGGAGCCCGCCGCGTGCGAGCGGATCAGGCTGCGCTGGAGCTGGGCCCGCAGCGCCACCGGAATGTGCCGGGTGGCCAGCGCCCCGAAGCCGGTGGACACCCCGTAGTGCGGCTCGGCGTCGACGGCCAGCGCCTCGATCACCTTGCGGCTGCGCTCGATCTCGGCCTCGGCCGCCGGGGCCAGCACGATCCGCGCGTCCCGGCGCGCCACCGCCACCACGTCATCTGGCTGGAGGGCACCTACCCCCACCACGATCTCGGTCATATGCCCATCGGACACCACTGGTCCGCCCGGGCACCAGCACCGCGCGGCGACTACTGTCTGGTATCCCAGACAGCAGTCGCATAGCCTGCGCTGATGGCGATAGTCCCGGCCGCGGCACAGTCCCTGGCCATCCTGCGCTACCTGGCCCAGCAGGCCGAGCCGGTGCCGGCCGCGGCCATCTGCCGCGACGTGCGGCTGCCCCGGTCCACCACCTACCACCTGCTCGACACGCTGATCGCCGGCGGGTTCGTGATGCACCTGCCCGAGGAACAGCGCTACGGCCTGGGCCTGAGCTCCTACGAGCTGGCGTCCGGCTACAGCCGGCAGGCCCCGCTGCAGCGGCTGGCCCGGCTGCCGCTGGCCGGCCTGGTCGACCGGACCGGCCACAACGCGCACCTGGCCGTGCTGTACGGCCGCGAGGTCATCTACGTCATCGAGGAGCGGGCCCCCGGCCGGCCGCCGCTGGTCACCGACGTGGGCGTGCGGCTGCCCGCCCACCTGGCCGCCAGCGGCCGGGCCATGCTGGCCCGGCTGCCCGCGGCCCAGGTGCGGGCGCTGTTCCCGGACCCGTCCGCGTTCGTGCTCCGCAACGACCTGGGCCCCCGCTCCCTGTCCGAGCTGCGCCGGCTGCTGGCCGCGGCCCGGCGCCAGGGCTACGCCGACGAGGCGGGCGAGATCACCGCCGGGATCTCCTCGGTGGCGGTGGCCGTGCTCGACCCGGCCCGCCACCCGGCCGCCGCGGTGGCCGTCTCCTACCCGGCCTCCAGCGCGTCCGCGGAACTGCGCGAGCTGATCATCAGCGAGACCACCCGGACCGCCCGGCTGCTCGGCCGCCGCATCAGCGGCCCCGGCCACGCCGCCGCAGCTCAGCCCACCGCCGACCACCCCGCCGCGCTCAGAAGCCCTTCCCCGGATTGAGCAGCCCCTGCGGGTCCAGCGCCTGCTTGATCATCGCGTGCAGGTCCATCACGTCCTGGCCCAGCTCCATCGGCAGCCAGCGCCGCTTCAGCACGCCCACCCCGTGCTCCCCGGTCAGCGTGC
>JBOHCO010000979.1:0-3647 GCA_050698895.1 Streptosporangiaceae bacterium | reverse complement strand
GCCGCGAGGCGAAGGGTGTCGACGTATTCCGGAGGCATGCGCCGCCGCCTGGACATCGCGATGAGCCTGATCGGGAATCCGCCGGTGATCTTCCTGGACGAGCCGACGGCCGGGCTCGATCCCCAGGGGCGGCTGGAGGTATGGCAGGCCGTCAGGGAACTCGCCGGGAGCGGCACGACGGTGCTGCTGACCACGCAGTACCTGGACGAGGCCGAGCAACTCGCCGACCGGATCGCGATCCTCCACCAGGGCCGGATCATCGCCAACGGCACTCTCACCGAGCTGAAGCAGCTCTTCCCTCCGGCCGAAGTCGAGTACGTCGAGAAACAGCCGACCCTGGAGGACATCTTCCTCGCCATCGTCGGCAGCGACAGTCCCGGCGGCAGCGACAGTCCCGCCAGCAGCGAGATAAGGAACTGACGATGAACAAGCATTTCTTCGGTGACACCGCTGTCCTGCTGGCCCGGTCCCTGCGCCACATCACGCGCAGCCCGGACACCATCATCACGACCGCCATCATGCCGATTGCCTTGCTGCTGCTGTTCGTCTACGTGCTGGGCGGTGCGATCAAGCACGGGTCGGAAGCGTACGTGACCTACCTGCTGCCCGGCATCTTGCTCATCACGATCGCCTCCGGCATCTCCTACACCGCATTGCGGCTGTTCACGGACATGCAGGGCGGCATCTTCCAGCGATTCCAGTCCATGCCGATCGCGCGGTCGTCCGTGCTGTGGTCGCACGTGCTGACCTCGCTGGCCGCCAACCTGATCTCGCTCGTGGTCGTCGTGCTCATCGCCCTCGCCATGGGCTTCCGCTCGGGGGCGGGAGCGCTGGCCTGGCTCGCGGTGGCCGGCATCCTGTTTCTGTTCACCCTGGCCCTGACGTGGATCGCCGTCATCCCCGGGCTCACCGCCAAGTCCGTGGACGGTGCGGGCGGGTTCGCCTACCCGCTCATCTTCCTGCCGTTCGTCAGCTCGGCGTTCGTGCCCACCCGGACCATGCCCGGCCCGCTGCGCGCCTTCGCCGACAACCAGCCCGTGACGTCCATCGTCAACACGATCCGGGACCTGCTCGCTCAGCAGCCGGCCGGCACCGGCATCTGGATCGCCCTGGCCTGGTGCCTCGGCATCCTGGTCGTCGCCTACGCCCTCGCCATGGTCACCTACCACCGCAAGATCGCCTAGGCAGATCTCAGCCGCCGACCCGGGCTCGAGCCTGCAGCGCAGCGCGGGCCGCGGCGCGCAGGCCGGCCGGGTCCAGGCCCGCGTACGACGACAGGGCGTCGGCGTAGGCCGGCCCGTCGGCGTCCTGCGCGGCCCGCCGGGCGCGGCCCGCGGACATGGTCGGCTGGAGCCCGTTCCTCAGGCCGAAGCTCTCGGCCAGCGCGATCATCCTCGCTCCCGACCGGGCCAGGCCGGCGTCCGCGGCGCGCCGGCCCCGGTCGATGTCGGTCATGGCCAGAGCGAGCAGCAGCGTGCCGCAGACGGCGAGGCAGTAGGAGGCGTCGAGCGTCCCCGGAAGCGGCCCCGGGTCCGCGGTCAGCGCGGTCAGCGCGGCGGGCAGCGCCCCGGTGATCTCCGCGACCAGGTCGAGCCGGCCGTGGTGCGCGTGGGCCACCACGGCGATGGCCTGAACCTGCAGCGCCCAGTGATCCAGGCCGGACAGGTCCCCGCCGGGTCCGGGGCGCGCGTCCCGCAGCGTCGCCGCGGCGGTGCGCCACAGCTGCAGGCCGGCATCGACGTCGCCGCGGCCGAGCGCGATCTCCGCGCGCATCGCGGTCTCGAACATCGACATATCCCAGGGCTCGTCCCCGCCGCCCGGCTCGGTCAGCTTCAGCTCGCGTTCGGCCTCGTCGTAGGCGCCCCGCTGCACGTTGGCCCCCACGATGGCCTGGCGCAGCCGGTTCGCGCTGGACCACGCCCCGAACGCCTCGAGCACCGACAGCGCCGCGCTCAGGTGACGCAGCGCCTCGTCGCCCGAGCTGGCCTCGTCCACCTGGAGGCACAGCTCGCCGATCCGGGCGTGAGCGGCGGTGCGGAGCCAGGCGCTGCCACCGTGCTCCAGCGCGGCGAGCGACCGCCGCGCCGCGGCCAGCGCGCCGTCCAGGTCGCCGGCGCCCTCCCAGGCGTAGCTGGCCAGCTGGCTGGCCATGCCCGCGACCAGCGGCTGATCGCTCTCGCTCAGCGCCTGCAGGGCCGCGAGGTCCGCCTCGGGCGTCCCGTGCAGCGCGTTCAGCACGGCCTGCGCGGCCCGGGCGAAGGTGTCCGGCGGAGCGGACGGCAGCCGCCGCAGGCCAGCCAGGAACCGCGCCGGGCCGGGTCCCCGCAGCAGGAACCCGCACACCGCGCCGAGCACCAGGCTGGTCCTGGTGGCCTCGACGAGGGTGCTTCCCGGCCGGAACCCGGGCAGGATCCGGACCGTGTCCCCGGCCAGGGCGGTCAGGCGGGCGAAGCTCGACTCGACCATCCACAGCCCGCCCAGCGCGGCCGACACCGCGGCGACCGTCCCGGCGTCGCGGTGGTCGGTCCCGTGCCGAAGGGCCTGAACCAGGTTGTCCTGCTCGGCCCGGACCAGCTCGAAGGCCGGGAGGTTGTCGCCGGTGAGCACCGCGTCGTAGTGCGCGGCGCCGAAGTCACGGGCCCAGGCCAGGAACCGGCCGGTCACGCGGTCGGTCTCGCCGGAGTCCTCCCGCCGCGCCGCGGCGAACTCCCGGACGGTCTCCAGCATCCGGTAGCGGGTGCCCGTCGTGGTGTCGGCGACCTTGAGCAGCGACTGATCGGCGAGCTGCTCCAGGACCGGCAGGACGTCGGCGCCGACCAGGTGCCGGGCAGCGTCGGCGGTGAACCCGCCGGGGAACACCGACAGCGCGCGCATGGCCGCCTGCCCGGCCGGGTCGAGCAGGTTCCAGCTCCAGTCGATGACGGCGTGGAGCGTGCGGTGCCGCTGCGGCGCGTCCCTGGCGCCGCCCCGCAGCACGGCGAACCGGTCGTCGAGGCGGCGGGCGATCTCGGCTACCGACATGACCCGGACCCGCGCGGCGGCCAGCTCCGCGGCCAGCGGCAGCCCCTCCAGGCGGCCGCACAGCTCCCGCACCGCCGGCGCGGGCAGGTCGGCGTCGGGCCGGGCCGCCCTGGCCCGCTGCTCGAACAGCTCGGCCGTGACGGGCAGGTCCAGCTCGGGCAGCAGGTACACCGATTCCGACGACAGGCCGAGGGGGGCCCGGCTGGTGGTGAGAACGCGCAGGTCCTGGCTCAGCGACACCAGGGCGTGGACCAGGTCGGCGGCGCCGTGCACGACATGCTCGCAGTTGTCCAGCACGAGCAGCGCGGGGCCGGCGCCCAGGGCGGTCACGATCCCGGCGGGACCGGGCTGCGGGGCGCCGCGGGGGCTGACCGGGCTGCCGCCGTCCTCGCCGACGCCGAGGGCGGACGCGACCTCGGCCGTGACGTCGCCGTCGGCGGCGACGCCCGCGAGCTCGACGACCTGCACGACCCGCTGCTCCGCCTGGCTGCTCACCGCGTGCGCGAGCCGGGTCTTGCCCAGCCCGCCGGTGCCCACGATCGACGTGACCCGGGACGTGCGCAGCAGGCCGGCCACGGCGGCGATGTCGTCGGCCCGGCCGAGCAGCGGGTTGGGCTCGTGCCGGA
>JBOHCO010000978.1:0-1641 GCA_050698895.1 Streptosporangiaceae bacterium | reverse complement strand
ATCGTCAGGTCCAGCAAGGTCATGAAGAACCCGAGCGACACGACCAGCAGGACGGCCCAGGGATTACCGCGGTACTTCTTCACATCGGCCTCCGCGGCGACAGCCCTGCCGGGCCCCCGCCAGTTCCCGTTCATTCCTCTCCGGCCATCGTAGGGATGGCCGCCGACATTGCGTCCTGTTTCCCCGCTGGTTGTCTCCGCTGGGCGTACCGACTGAAATCCGCCGTGCCGCGCCAACCGAACCCCGTTCGGTCGGGATGGGCGGCGCCGCAGTATGCTCCCGCCCATGGAACTGAACGGAACCTCCGCGATCGTCTCCGGCGGGGCCAGCGGCCTGGGCGAGGCGACCGTCAGGGAACTGGCCGCGGCCGGCGCCACCGTCGTGGTGGCCGACCTGAACGATGAGCGCGGCAAGGCGATCGCCGGCGAGATCGGCGGGGTGTTCGCTCATACCGATGTCTCCGACGAGGACTCGGTCCAGCAGGCGGTCGCGGCCGCCGCGGCGACCAGCGCGCCCCTGCGGGTCGCGGTGAGCTGCGCGGGCATCGGCTGGGCGTCGCGGACCGTCGGCCGGGATGGCTCGCCGCACGACCTGGCCACCTACCGCAAGGTGATCGACGTCAACCTGATCGGCACGTTCAACCTGATGCGGATCGCCGCCGCGCAGATCGCCAGGACCGAGCCGGCCGACGCCGACGGCCAGCGTGGCGTGGTGATCAACACCGCGTCGATCGCCGGGATCGAGGGCCAGACCGGCCAGGTCGCCTACTCGGCATCCAAGGGCGGGATCATCGGCATGACCGTCCCGGCGGCCAGGGACCTGGCCGCGATCGGGGTGCGGGTCAACACCATCTGCCCCGGCATCATCGACACGCCCATCTACGGCAGCGGCCCGGACAGCGAGGCGTTCAAGGCCAAGCTGGCCGCCCCGGTGGTGTTCCCCAAGCGCATGGGCTCGGCGGCCGAGTTCGCGCTGCTGGTCAGGTCGCTGATCGAGAACGACTACATGAACGCCGAGACGATCCGCTTCGACGGCGGGATCAGGTTCCAGCCCAAGCCATGACCGGCGCCTGCCGGACGGCGCGTGACCTGCGCGGATTCGCCCTCATGGCGTTTCCCCGGTCCCGTGAGCCGGAACGGGGCCGTCCGGCGCCGAGTCGAGAATCCGCTCGATCGTCATGCGGCCGAGCCCGGACAGGACATGCACACGGTGCTTGCTCAGCCCAGAGGCCACGGCCAGGCGAACTCGCTCGTCACGGCTGCGGACTACTGCGGCGTACTCGGTGAGCAGCAACTCGGCTTCCTCCCGCCCGCATATCATCATGTCTCGGACGATACAGCTATTGTCTCATCTGAGTCAACACTGGCGGCAAGTGCGGCCTCGATCTGTCGCAGCGATGCCTCATGGTCGTTCGCCTGCAGGTGCCCGTACACGTCGATGGTGAACGCCGCGGAATGGTGTCCCAGGTAGGACTGCAGCCGCTTGATGTCGATGCCGCCCCGCAGGAGGGCGCTGGCGTAATAGTGGCGCAGCTGGTGCATGCCTGCGGCGTCGGCGTCCTTCCCGTCCGGCACCCTGGCCCGCCTCCGGGCCGGACCCCAGACCTTGGTGTTGAACGCAGCCCGGTTCAGCGGGCCGCCC
>JBOHCO010000977.1:0-6363 GCA_050698895.1 Streptosporangiaceae bacterium | reverse complement strand
CACGCGGCTGATGTGGTTCAGGTGCACGGCGATGATCTTGCTGGGCTCGACCGGGGGCAGGTGCCGGGCCTGCGCCGCCGCCACCCGGCGGCCGTCAGCGGCGACCAGGTCGTCGCCGTCGAGGCGGACCCCGGTGACCGCGCCGTCGAGCAGGATGCGGCGCCGGTGCTCAGTCAGCTCACGCAGCTCAGGCAGCTCAGTCGGCTCAGGCAGCTCCGTCGGCTCGGTCACGAGGTCTCCTCAGCTAGCCAGGCGGGCTGGCCGGCGGTCCAGCCGGCCGGCGCGGTGCACGTGTTCTTGACGTCACAGTAGAAGTCGAACGACCAGTCGCCGCCCTCGCGGCCGATGCCGCTGCGGCCGCTGCCCCCGAACGGGGCGGCCAGGTCGCGTACGAAGAAGCAGTTCACCCACACCGTGCCCGCCGACAGCCGGGCGCTGACCCGCTCGGCCCGGTCCGGGTCGCCGGTGACCAGCGTGGCGGCCAGCCCGTAGCGGGTGCTGTTGGCCAGCGCGACGGCCTCGTCCTCGGTGGCGAACGTCTGGTAGGTCAGCACCGGGCCGAACACCTCCTCGCACAGGATCTCGCTGCCCTCGGCCGCGCCGGCCAGCACGGTCGGCGCGAAGTACAGGCCGCCCAGCTCGGTGTTCGGGCCGCCGCCCAGCAGCGGCGTCGCGCCGTCGGCCAGGGCCCGCTCGACGAACCCGGACACCCGCTCGAAGTGCGGCCGGGAGATCAGCGGCCCGAGGTCGGTGGCCTCATCCCGCGGGTCGCCCTGGCGCAGCGCCGCGGCCCGGGCCAGGAACCGCTCCCGGAACGCGCCGGCGATGCGCTCGTGCACCAGCAGGCGGACGGCGGCCAGGCAGACCTGGCCGGCGTTGTCGAACTGCTCGGCGGCCAGGCTGACGGCCAGGTCCAGGTCGGCGTCGTCGAGCACGACCAGCGGTGACTTGCCGCCCAGCTCGAACGACACCGGGGTGATGCTGCCCGCGGCGGCGATCCCGACGGACCGGGCGGTGCGCACGGACCCGGTGAAGCTGATCCGGCGCACCCTCGGGTCGGCGGCCAGCGGCGCGCCGGCCTCGGCGCCGAGGCCCTGCAGGACGTTGAGCACGCCGTCGGGCAGCCCGGCCTCGGCCGCGATGTCGGCCAGCAGAGAGGCGGTGAGCGGCGCCCACTCGGGCGGCTTGAGGACCACGGTGTTGCCGGCGGCCAGCGCCGGGGCGACCCGCCAGGTGGCCAGCATGAGCGGGGCGTTCCACGGCGTGATCACCGCGGTCACCCCGGCCGGGTCCCAGGACACGTGGTTGCGGTGGCCGCGAGTGCGGAAGTCGTCGTGGCCGAGCCGCAGCAGGTGGTCGGCGAAGAACCGGAAGTTGGCCGCCACCCGCGGCATCACCCCGCGCCGGTGCGAGCGCAGCAGCGAGCCGTTGTCGGTGGTCTCCACCCGGGCCAGGTCCTCGACCCTGGCCTGGACGCCGTCGGCGATGGCGTGCAGGATCCGGGCCCGCTCCGCGGGCGGCAGGGCGCTCCAGGCCGGGAAGGCCCGCGCGGCCGCGGTCACCGCGGCGCCGGCCTCGGCCGCCTGGCCGCGGGCCACCTCGGCGATGGGCGTCTCGTCGATGGGCGAGATGTCGGTGAACCTGGCGGCGGATGCCACCCGCTGGCCGTCGATCCAGTGCCGGGTGTCCACCGCCACCCCGGCCACCAGGGCAGCGTGATCCATCTCGCCTCCGCGGGTAGCTCGTTTGGCTCCAAATGATTACCGGCGTGCCCGGCCCGCGTCAAGCGAGGGCGGCCCGGGCGCGGACCCCCGGCGCCTCGCGCTTCTTGCTGTTATCAGGGCGGTGTGCGCTTCTTGCTGTTATCAGCAGGCCGGGCACACGGCGCCTGGTCAGCAGTGGACTCCGCTGAAGGTGCAGCTTACGGGCCGGGTGGTGGTGCCGGTGGCGGTGAACTGCTCGGTGATGCGGGCGCCGGCCGGGATATTGAGCGCGTAGGACGGCGGGACCAGGGTCACGGTGTTGCCCACCTCCTGGAAGCTGGCGTCCCACGCTGACTCGACGTGATCGTCGGGCAGCACCATGACGAGCCGCCAGTCCCTGATCACCGCCCGGCTCTTGTTCACGATGGTGAACTGGCCCTCGAACCCGCCGGGCAGCCGCTTGACGAGCGTGTAGCTGACCTGCACCGAGCGCAGCGCGGGGTTCACCGACGGGCCCGGGCTGGCTGATGTCCGGGCCGGCGGCGCGCTCCCCGACGCGGTCGCCGACGGCGCCGGTGCCGATGCCGATGAGGCAGGCGAGGACGGCGCGGCGGACGGGGCGGAGGCAGTCGCGCTCGGCTTGGCGGGCCCAGGGGCCGTGGGCGTGACCCGGTCACAGGACGCCGTCGCGCACGGTCCGCCCAGGACACCCGACGTGCCGGGCGGCTGGACCACCATGAGGCCGCCGAAGAACAGCAGCACCACGACGCCGGCGCTGAACGCCAGCGGCCAGCGGCTGCGGGCTCGCAGCGCCCGGTACCGGTCCCGCCAGTCCTCGCGGTCCCAGTCGCCGGTGAAGTCGCCGGTGATCCGGTCCTCGCCGCCACGGCCGGCGCGGTCGCCACGGTCGCCGTGGTCGCCGTGGTCTCGCGCGGCGGCCTGCGGCCAGCGGGCCGGCTCAGGCCGGGAGCGCCGGGACCGCCCGTGGGAGGCGCGCCCGCGGGAGGACCGCTCGCGGGACGGCGGCGGCTCGTCCCGCCACAGCGCGGGCCGGTCATACCGGCGGGTGTCGGGCTCGTCTTCCAGCAGGCGCAGCTCACCGCGGCGGCCATCGCCGCGGTCCGGGCCGCGGTGCTTATCCCGGTAACTCATCGCGCTGCGACATAACCCGGGCAATGGCCGCGCTCCGCATTCGCATTAGCGTCCTCACCTGCCCAGACTCGGTTTCGCGACAGTTTACGGCTAAACGCTGTTCTTGATCGGCTAATAGCGGACATGGGCGCGCCGACCCGCGTCTGGCACCGGGCAGACATTCTCCTCAGCCGGGCCCTCGCGGGGTCGGCCGGGGCCGGCCGTCGTTGCGCGGCGACCGGCCGGAGCCATACCGTTTGGATCCTAACGTCTATCGGAGGTTCACCGTGAGCAGCCCGGAGTCCCGAGGGTTCTTCTATCCGCGGACCGCGACCGGCCAGGCCAGCCTGCTGCCCCCGCCGCCCTGGTACTACTCGGGCGACCTGCTCACCGTGGAGTACCGGACCGAGCCGGGCCGGGTGGCCGCCCTGCTGCCCGAGCCGCTGCGGCCAGCCGGGGAGGACCCCGACGCGGTGGCGCTGATCTGGGCCGACTGGCAGTCGTGCGGGGCGTCCCGCGAGGAGCTGCTGGACCCGGTGCGCGCCCAGTACAAGGAGGCGTTCGTGGTGGTCCGCTGCGAGTTCGGCGGGCGGACCTACTCGCGGTGCGCGTTCATCTGGGTGGACAAGGACTTCGCGCTGCTGCGCGGCATCCACCAGGGCTACCCCAAGAAGCTCGGCTCGATCCACATGACCCGGCCGCACCCGCTGCCCCAGGCCGCGCCGGCACTGGCCCGGGGCGGGCGGTTCGGGGCGACGCTGGCCGCCGCCGACCGCCGGCTGGCCCAGGCGGTGATCACGCTGACGGAGCCGAGCCCGGTGAACGGCTTTGTTAATGCGCATCCCATGGCTCACCACCGGTGGCTGCCCGCTATCGACGGGCCGGGTGACGCGCATGCCGAGCTCATCGAGTCGGGTGCGGCGGAGTTCGCGGCGGGCGCGACGTTCGCGGCTGCGGTGGACGAGCTGACGCTGTTCTCCTCGCCCGCCGAGGAGCTGTCCGCGCTGCCGGTGCGGGAGATCATCGGGGGGTACTACCGGCAGGTGGGCGTGGTCTGGAACGGCGGCCGCACGCTGTGGAGCCCGTGACCGGGGGCGGCCGGGGCCGGGCTCACATGTGGTAGGCGTACTCGGTGAACTCCCAGTCGGTGACGTGCCGCTCGAACCGCTCGACCTCGTTGCGCTTGTAGCTGAGGTAGGACTCGCAGAACGCGGGGCCGAGCACGTCGCGCAGCTCGGTGTCGGCGGCCAGGGCGTCGAGCGCGTCGGGCAGCCGCTGCGGCAGCATCTGCGCCCGGGCCGGGTCGTAGCCGTAGCCTTCCAGCACGTCGGGCGGCTCGAGCTTGCCGGAGATCCCGAGGTACATGGCGGCCAGGGCGGCCGCGATGGCCAGGTACGGGTTAGCGGTGGCGTCGCCCAGCCGGATCTCCATCCGGCTGCCCTCGCCGCGCTCGGGCGGGATCCGGACCAGCGCGCTGCGGTTGTCCAGGCCCCAGTCGACCAGCCAGGGGGCCAGGGTGTCGGGCCCGAACCGCTTGTAGGAGTTGATCGTCGGGTTGAGCAGCGCGGCCAGCGCCTGGGCGTGGGCCAGCACGCCCGCGATGGCGTGCCGCCCGGTGCCGGACAGGCCGTGCTCGCCGCCGGGGTCGCCGAACACGTTCTGGCCGTCGTCGTTGACCAGCGAGGCGTGCAGGTGGAAGCCGGACCCGCCCTCGTCGTTGAACGGCTTGGCCATGAACGTGGCCAGCAGCCCGTCCAGCCGGGCGATCTCCTGGACGGCCGACTTGAGCCGGAACGAGCGGTCGGCGGCGTCCAGCGCGGCCGAGTGCCCGAGGTTGATCTCGAACTGCCCGCCGCAGAACTCGTGGTTGGCCGCCGTCACGCCCAGCCCGGTGTCGCGCAGCGTGCGCAGGCTGCGGATCAGGTGCCGGCGCGGGTCGCCCTTGGCCCCGACCACGTACACGTTGCCGGGCGCGTCGGCGTACCGCCGCCAGCCGCGCTCGCTGTCGTCGGCCTCCAGCAGGAAGTACTCCAGCTCGGGCCCGATCAGCGCCTGGACGCCCAGGCTGGCCAGCGCGGCCTCGGCCTGGCGCAGCACGACGCGGGGCGACTCGGGGTGCGGGTCGCCGTCGGGGGTGTAGACGTCCCCGATGGCCCAGGCGGTGTCCGGCTCCCACGGCATGGTGGTGATGGTGGCGAGGTCGGGCCGGACGAGCACGTCGGGCAGGCCGGCGTCGAGCCCGCCGGGCACCGGCACCACGTCGCCCTGCGGGCTGGTATGGAAGATCGCGCGGCAGAACGGCAGCCCGTGGCCGAGCGCCGCCGGGAGCTCGTCGAGCAGCACGTCCCGCCCGCGGTCCACCCCGATCATGTCGGGGTAGGACACCCGGATGACGTCGATCCCCTGCTCGCGCAGGGAGGCGATGACGTCCTGCGGCGCCAGGTCCTGGTCGGTCACGGGCCCTCCCATATCGTTTGGGGACAAACAGTAGGGCGGTGCGAGCCGCGCATCAACCCCCGGGCTGCTGTCGCGAACTGCCTGCTCACCCGTATAGCGTGCTTGACCAGCGCTAGTTCCCGTGCATATCGTTCGGGTACAAACGTTCTTGTTGTCGCGCGTGACCCGCGCAGACCAGGAAGGCGGCCGACATGGGCGAGGTCGTCGGAGCGGGCCTGCTGGCCCATGTCCCCACGATCATGCTGCCGGAGAGCGAGCGCCGCGAGCTCAACCACGGCGAGGACACCTCCCTGGTCGCGGGGCTGGAGCGGCTGCGCGCCGAGGTCTTCGAGGTCCTCGACTACGACACCGTGGTGGTGCTCGACTCGCACTGGGCGACGACGGTGGAGTACGTGGTCTCGGCGGAGGACCGCCGGGCTGGCCTGTTCACCTCGGAAGAGCTGCCCCGGGGCATGTGCCGCATCCCCTACGACTACCCCGGCGACCCGGAGCTGGCCCGGGCCATGGCCGCGCGGGCCGATGACCACGGCACCTACATCACCGCCATTGACGACCCGTACCTGCCGGTCATGTACGCGACCATCAACCTCTGGCACTACCTGGGCCGGAGCCGGCCGGACAGGCGCTGGGTGTCGGTCAGCACCTGCCAGACCGGCGACACCGAGGATCACCTGCGGGCCGGCCGTGCGCTGGGCGACGCCATCGCGGCCACCGACCGGAAGGTCGTGCTGATCGCGTCGGGGGCGCTGAGCCACACGTTCTGGCCGCTGCGGCAGCTGCGCGATCATGAGGCGGCCGGGGTGGAGCACATCTTCACGCCCGAGGCCTACCAGGCCGACCGGGAGCGGATCGACTGGCTGGGCAAGGGCGATCATGCGCGGGTGCTGGACACGATGCCGGAGTTCCTGGCGTTCCGGCCGGAGGCGCGGTTCGCGCACTACCTGATGATGGCGGGGGCGCTGGGCGAGGGCGGGTGCACGGCGCCTGCCTCGGCCTACAGCGACTACGAGAACTCGGTGGGCACGGGGCAGATGCACCTGTGGTTCGCTCGGCCTGGACGGGGCTGGACGGG
>JBOHCO010000976.1:0-2731 GCA_050698895.1 Streptosporangiaceae bacterium | reverse complement strand
GGATCCAGCCCGTTGGTCGGCTCGTCCAGTACCAGCACCTGCGGGTCGCCCAGCAGCGCGGTCGCGATGCCGAGGCGCTGCCGCATCCCCAGGGAGTATCCCCGGCACCTGCGGCGGGCGGCCGCGGTGAGCCCGACCATCTCCAGGGCCTCGTCCGCCCGGGCCAGCGGTATCCCGGCCGCCAGGCAGATGACGCGCAGGTGATCGCGGGCGGTACGGGACTCATGCGCCCCGCCGGCCTCCAGCACGCCGCCGACGCGGCGGATCGGCTCGGCCAGTTCCGCGTAGCGGAGGCCGCCGATCGCGGCCGTCCCGGCGGTCGGCTCGATCAGGCCGAGCAGCATCCGCAGCGTCGTGGTCTTGCCTGAGCCGTTCGGCCCCAGAAGGCCGGTGACCCGGCCGGGCTCCACGACGAACGACAGGTCGTCCACCGCGGTGATCCCGCGGTACTCCTTCGTCAGCCCGGAGATGACGATGCGGCCGCGGGACAGGTGCTCGTGAGGGACTGGCGGCCCGCCGGGCAGTCCGTCCGGGAGCCGCGGCGCCGGGAGCCCGGCCAGGGTGCCCTCACGCCGCTGCTGGCGCACCAGCCAGACCAGGCCCCCGATCACCAGGGCGGCCAGCACTATGACCATGACACCGGACCTCTCATGCGGGAACGTCGCCTTAACTCTATATAGAAAGAGTTATGACGGGCAACGCGACCCCGGCTCATCCGCGGCGCTGGCGCAAGGAATTTGACTGACAAGGAGCTTGACATCAGGGTCTGGGGTCGCCTAGCGTCCTGCCGTGCCGACCTCTGCCGCTGAAGGCGCCGAGCGCGAGGAGATCCTCGTGCTGCTGGTGCGGGCGCGGGGCGGCTTCGGCAACACCATCGGCGCTCACCTGGCCGCGGCGGGCTTCGATGACCTGCCCCGGAACGGGCCGTTCGTGCTGGGCGGGATGATCCGGCTGGGCGGCTCGGCGGTCGAGCTGATCCGCGGCCTGGGCGTCACCCGGCAGGCGGCCAGCCAGCTCATCGACACGCTGGTGCTGCGCGGGTACCTCAGCCGGGAGATCAACCCGGACGACCGCCGGCGGATGAACATCGTGCTCACCGAGCGGGGCCGCACGGCGGCGGCTGCCATCCGCGCCGGGATCGACGAGGTCGAGGCCGAGCTGGCCGGGGCGCTCTCGCCGGGCGAGCTGACGGGACTGCGCGCCGGACTGGCCGCGCTGGGACGGATCAGGGAGCGGACCGAGGGTGGCTGACCAGCAACGGAGATTCCAGGTGCCGGCCGGGCGCTGCCTGAGCGTGGCGCCGGGCATGCCGACTACGGACCTGGCCCGGACGGTCCAGCATTACCGCCGCCTCGGGTTCAGCTTCAGCGCGCCGGGCGCGCCCTCGGTGGCCGAGGCGGACTTTGCCATCGCCGAGCGGGATGGCATCGAGCTGCACTTCGCGGTGAAGCCCGACCACGATCCGAAGCGCACCGCCACCTGGGTGTACATCGGGGTCGAGGACGCCGACGCCATGAACGAGGAACTCAGCGCGGCGGGCGCCGGCCAGGGGCGCCCGGTGCGTGACACCGACTACCGGATGCGCGAGCTCGCCCACATCGACCCGGACGGCAACCTGCTGCTGTTCGGCTCGCCGCTCCCTGAAGGCGAAGCCGGGCCAACCCGGCCACTCGCCGAGCAGGCCCGCACGCTCCCCGGCAGCGACCGGGCGGCGGTCGAGGTGCTGCGCGCCATCAAGCTGGGCGACGCCGAGGCGCTGACCCGGATGCTCGGCGCGGATCCCGGCCTGGCCTCGTGCCGGATCAACGGGGTCACGCCGCTGCATCACTTCGCCGACGCGCCCGGGCACCGGCCGAATGCCGGGGCCGTGGTGAACGCTCTCGCGGCGGCCGGGGCCGACCTGGATGCCCACGCGCGGGACAGCTGGCACCACGAGACCCCGCTGCACTGGGCCGCCAGCAACGACGACGTCGTCCTGATCGACGCGCTCCTGGACGCGGGCGCCGACATCGAGCATCCGGGATCGTCCATCAACGGCGGAACTCCGATCTGGTCGGCGCTCGGCTACGCGCAGTGGGCCGCGGTGCGGCGACTCTGGGAGCGCGGCGCCGAGACCGGGCTGCCGCACGCGGCCGTCCTGGGACGGCTGGACATGGTCACCGCGCTCGCGGAGGCCAGCCCGCCCCCGGACCCCGATGACCTGTCCGGAGCATTCTGGAACGCCTGCCGGGCCGGGCAGCTCGGCACGGCCCGCTATCTGCTCGGCCAGGGTGCCGACCGGGACTGGCCCGCGCCCTGGGACGGCCGCACCCCCCTGGACGCGGCCCGCGCCAGCCGCCAGCACGAGATGGTGGCCTGGCTGCGCGGCAGCGGAGCACAGCCGGGTCGCGCCGGCTAACGCCGCTCCGGCTAACGCCGCGCGGCCGGGCACCGCAGCCAAACTCTACGCATATAGAATATTGCCCATGCCGCGGAACCGGATCCCGTCGCCGCAGACCGTGCGGGTACTAGCCGCCCTGGCCGCGGACCCGTCGCGCTGGCGGTACGGGTACGAGCTGGGCGCTGAGACCGAGCTCAAGGCCGGGTCGCTGTACCCGATCCTGGTCCGGCTGGCCGACCGCGAGTTCCTGGAGGCCCGGTGGGAGGAGACGCCGCCACCGGGACGGCCCGCGCGTCACCTGTACCGGCTGAGCACGGTCGGCCTCGAGCTGGCCGCCGCGGCCGCCCGGCC
>JBOHCO010000975.1:0-1918 GCA_050698895.1 Streptosporangiaceae bacterium | reverse complement strand
CCACTCCGGCTGGGAGCCGATCATCGGCTGCCTGGCCGGGGCGGCCGCGAGGACGAGCGGCTGACCGCCCGGAGCGCGGTGCCGCGGCTCAGGACCCTGGCGCGGCCAGGGGGCTGTTGTCGCGCTGGTGATAGCCGGCGGTCATGCCGCCGTCGACCAGGAGCGATGTCCCGGTGATGAACTCCGCCTCGTCGCTGGCGTAGAAGACCGCCGCGGCGGCGACATCGCGGGCCTCGCCGATCCGGCCGATGGGCGGGATCGGCCAGTCGCCGCTCTCGGGCCGGTCTTCTTCCCCGGGCGGGGCCATGTGCCGCATTCCGGGCCAGGTGTCGCCCGGGCACAGGACGTTCGAGCGCACGCCGTCCGGGCCGCCCTCCAGCGCCAGCATCTTCCCCAGCATCACCAGCGCGGCCTTCGAGACCGAGTACAGCCCGATGGACTGCTCGCCCCAGATGCCCGCGTCGGACGCGATGTGGATCATGGAGCCACGGCGGCTGGCCAGGTACGGGTACGCGGCCTGGGCGTACAGGAAGCAGCCCCGCACGTTGACGTTCATCACCCGGTCGTAGTCGGCCAGGGGGGTGCGCAGCAGGCCCGCCTCGACCCCGACCCCGGCGTTGTTGACCAGCACGTCGAGAGTCCCGAGCCGCTCGACGGCCAGGTCCACCGAGCGCCTGACCGCAGCCGGATCGCCGGCGTCAGCGGCCACGAACCAGCCCTGGCCGGCCTCGCGGAGCGCCGCCTCCGCGCGCCCGCCCAGTTCCTGATCCCGCCCGGTCACCGCCACCCGCGCGCCCTCGCGCAGGAACCTGTCGGCGATAGCCAGCCCGATGCCGGTCGTGCCGCCGGTGACCAGCACCTGCTTGCCCGACAGCCGACCCGTCCCGCCGCTCGCGTCCATCTGATGCAACTGCCTTCCGTCACGTCGCTGAGGCCGTCCGGCCCGGAACTGCCGCCGGCCCCATTGTGCCGCCCCGCCGGGCGCCAGCAGCCGGCCGGGCCGAGGACACCGGAGCGAGGACACCCTGGGCAAGGACGCCGGGGCGAGGACAAATGTCACGGGAGACCGGGGATATCCGCACCTACCGGGAGCCAGGCCCGGGCGGCGAGGCTGAGCTGGAATTGCCCATTCCCCGGCGCGGCCGGGGCCGGAAGATCGGAGCCGCGTGGCTGTTGCCTAGCCGCATGCCGCCGATGAGGCGGTGGCCGTCCCGGTACCCGGCTTCCCGGTTGCAGGGCCCGCTGCCCAGCGCCTACTCTGGCGCCGCATGCGGTACCCCCCGGAACTGGGAGTCATCCCGACCGCCGGCCCACGTCCGGCCCTGCTTGCGCGGGTCAGCCCGGCCGCGGTCGCCGCTTACTGCATGGTCTTCCCGGTCGTGCAGGTCGGGCTCATCGCCGCGTCGAACCCCGGCTACGGCCAGGCCGCCTGGGCGGCCGCGGCTACCGCGGCCTATGCCCCGCTGTACCTCTTCCAGGTCTCCTACCTCGTCCGGGACCGGCGGCCGCCGAGGGCGGGCTGGGCCCTCGCGGCGATGACGGCGATCATCGTCGCGGCGCTGCCGCTGGCCGGCGGCTGGTGGCTGCCGTCCTTCGCGTCCGTCGCGGTGTGCCTGCTGCTGATGGTGCCGTGGCGCTGGTCGCTGCCCGGTGTCGCCGCCCTGATCGCCGCCCAGGTCCCGCTGGCGGCAGCGTTCCCGGCCGCGGACTGGCCCGACGCGCCGGCCGCGAGGCTTCCTTACTTCGCCGTGACCCTCGGCTGGCGCATCGCCGCGGTCTTCATCCCGGTCTGGCTGGTCCGGACCGTGCGGCAGCTGGACGCCGCCCGGCGCGAGCTGGCCCAGGACGTCGTCTTGCGGGAGCGGCTCCGCACGGACGACCGGCTGCGCCAGACGCTGGGGGCGGCCCTGGCCTCGAT
>JBOHCO010000974.1:0-8300 GCA_050698895.1 Streptosporangiaceae bacterium | reverse complement strand
GGCCGGGCGGCGACGCCGAGCTGCGCGGGATCTACTTCGCCGACGCCGGCCAGCACCTGGAGCACCGGCTGTTCGTGGACCACGCGGAGCGCAACTGCCGCAGCCGGGTGTCCTACAAGGGCGCGCTGCAGGGCCAGGACGCGCACACGGTCTGGATCGGCGACGTGGTCATCCGGGCCGAGGCCACGGGGACCGACAGTTACGAGTACAACCGGAACCTGGTGCTCACCGACGGCACCCGGGTCGACTCGGTGCCGAACCTGGAGATCCTCACCGGCGAGGTGCTCGGCGCGGGTCACGCCAGCACCAGCGGCCGCCTGGAGGACCAGCACCTGTTCTACCTGATGGCCCGCGGCATCCCGCTGGCGGAGGCTCGCCGCCTGGTCATCCAGGGCTTCTTCGGCCAGCTGATCGACCAGATCGAGGTGCCCGAGCTGCGGGACCGGATCGGCGCGGCCATCGAGCGCGAGCTGGGCGCCCCCGACGGCCAAGCGGGAGGCACCGCACCGGGCGGCACCGCACCGGGAGGCACCGCACCGGGAGGCACGGCGTGAGCGAGGACCGGTTCGAGCGGGCGTGCGCCGTCTCCGAGGTGCCCGCGGAGGGCGTGCTCGGCGTCGAGCTCGGCGGCGTGCCCGTGGCCGTCGTGCGCGCGGAGGGCGAGGTCTACGCCCTCAGGGACGTCTGCTCGCACGAGGAAGTCCCGCTGTCCGAGGGCGAGGTCTACGACCACACCGTCGAGTGCTGGCTGCACGGTTCCTGCTTCGACGTGCGCACCGGCAAGCCCACCGGGCCTCCGGCCACCGAGCCGGTGGCCACCTATCCCGTCAGGATCGATGGCGACGACGTCTACGTCGGCCTGCCGTCCTAGCCGAATTAGATACACAGGAGAGACGATGTCCACCCTTGAGATCCGTGATCTGCACGCCAGCGTGACGGATGCGGCTGGCGAGGCCCGTGAGGTCTTGCGTGGCGTGAACCTGACCGTCCGGGCGGGCGAGACGCACGCGATCATGGGGCCGAACGGGTCGGGCAAGACGACGCTGGCCTACGCGATCGCCGGGCACCCCCGGTACCAGGTCACCCAGGGCTCGATCACGCTGGACGGCGAGGACGTGCTGACCATGAGCGTGGACGCCCGGGCCAGGGCCGGGCTGTTCCTGGCCATGCAGTACCCGGTCGAGGTCCCCGGCGTCACGGTGTCCAACTTCCTGCGCACCGCGGTCACCGCGGTCCGCGGCGAGGCGCCCAAGCTCCGGGCCTTCGTCAAGGAGCTGAACACCGCGATGGGCAGCCTGTCCATGGACCCGGCCTTCGCCCAGCGCAACCTCAACGAGGGCTTCTCCGGCGGCGAGAAGAAGCGCCACGAGATCCTCCAGATGCAGCTGCTCAACCCCAAGATCGCCATCCTGGACGAGACCGACTCGGGCCTCGACATCGACGCCCTGCGGGTGGTCTCGGCCGGCATCAACCGGTTCCGCGAGGACGCCACCCACGGCGTGCTGCTGATCACCCACTACACCCGGATCCTGCGCTACGTGCAGCCCGACTTCGTGCACGTGTTCGTGGGCGGGCGGATCGTCGCCGAGGGCGGCTCCGAGCTGGCCGAGGAGCTGGAATCGAGCGGGTACGAGCGGTTCCTGACGGCCGGAGCGACCGCCGGAGCGACGTCATGACGACCGCCAGCGAGACCGTGCGGCTGGGCGGGGCGGCCCTGTCACCGCTGGACTCCGACGCGGTCCGGGCCGACTTCCCGATCCTGGGCCGGGCGGTCCGCGGCGGGCACCCGCTGATCTACCTGGACTCCGGGGCCACCTCGCAGAAGCCGCGCCAGGTCCTGGACGCCGAGCGCGACTTCTACACCGTGCACAACTCCGCCGCCCACCGCGGCGCGCACCTCCTGGGCGAGGAGGCCACCGACGCCTACGAGGGCGCGCGGGTGCGGGTGGCCGAGTTCATCGGCGCCGACCCCGGCGAGATCATCTTCACCAAGAGCGCCACCGAGGCCCTGAACCTGGTCGCCTACGCGATGAGCAACGCCGCCACGGCCGGGCCGGAGGCCGAGCGGTTCCGCGTCGGCCCGGGCGACGAGATCCTCGTCACCGAGATGGAGCACCACGCCAACCTGGTTCCCTGGCAGCAGCTGTGCCTGCGGACCGGCGCGACGCTGCGCTGGTTCGGGGTGACTCCGGACGGCCGGCTCGACCTGAGCAACGCCGGCGAGCTGATCAGCGACCGGACCCGGCTCGTCGCGGTGACCCACCAGTCCAACGTCACCGGCACCGTCCCGCCCGTGGCCGAGATCGCCCGGCTCGCGCACGCCCGCGGCGCGCTGGTCGTGGTGGACGCGGCCCAGTCGGTGCCGCACCAGCCGGTGGACGTGGCCGCGCTCGGCGCCGACTTCCTGGCCTTCTCCGCGCACAAGATGCTCGGCCCGTCCGGCATCGGGGTGCTGTGGGGGCGGCGCGAGCTGCTGGAGGCCATGCCCCCGTACGTGACCGGCGGGTCCATGATCGAGGTTGTCCGGATGGAGGGCTCGACGTTCCTGCCCCCGCCCGAGCGGTTCGAGGCGGGCGTGCCGCCGGCCGCCCAGGCGGTCGGCCTGGCCGCGGCCTGCGACTACCTGGACGGCATCGGCATGGCCCGGGTGGCGGCGCACGAGGAGTCGCTGACCGAGCACGGCCTGGCCGCCGTCACCGCCATCCCCGGCGTGCGCGTGCTCGGCCCGCTGACCACCGAGAACCGCGGCGGGGCGATCTCGTTCGTGGTCGACGGCGTGCATCCCCACGATGTGGGCCAGGTGCTGGACGAGCTGGGCATCGCCGTGCGGACCGGCCACCACTGCGCGTGGCCGCTGCACCGGGCGCTCGGCGTGCAGGCCAGCACCCGGGCCACCTTCTACCTTTACAACACCCACGACGAGGTCGAGGCGCTGGCCGACGGGATCCGGCAGGCCCAGCAGTTCTTCGGGACGGCCTGATGGAACACGGGCCCCGGCGGACGTGTTGAAGGGGGCGTGATGCAGCTCGAGTCCCTGTACCAGGAGATCATCCTGGACCATTACCGGCACCCGCACCGCAAGGGCCTGCGGGAGCCCTTTGATGCGCAGGTGCACCACGTCAACCCGACCTGCGGCGACGAGGTCACCCTGCGGGTGGCGCTCAAGGACGCGGCCGGCGAGCCGGTGGTGGCCGACGTGTCCTACGACACGCTCGGCTGCTCGATCAGCCAGGCCAGCACGTCGGTGCTGACCGACATGGTGGTCGGCAAGACGGTGGCCGAGGCGATGGACATCAGCGCGGAGTTCCTGGCGCTGATGCAGTCCCGCGGCGAGAGCGAGCCGGACGAGGACGTGCTCGGCGACGCGGTCGCGTTCGAGGGCGTGGCCAAGTACCCGGCCCGCATCAAGTGCGCGCTGCTCGGCTGGATGGCGTGGAAGGACGCGACCGCCCG
This sequence comes from Streptosporangiaceae bacterium, assembly GCA_050698895.1. Lineage (GTDB taxonomy): Bacteria > Actinomycetota > Actinomycetes > Streptosporangiales > Streptosporangiaceae > DASUBV01. Next base: position 4,847 of record JBOHCO010000974.1, on the reverse strand, counting down.
CGCGCTGGCGGAAGCCGACGAGCCAGGCGAGCCCCGGAAGGCAGAGACGGAGCAGACATGAGCGAGCAGAGCACGGAACTGACCGACGAGCAGGTCTCCGAAGGGCAACTGGCGGAGCCGCTGGGCGGCGGCCTGAGCCCGGAGACCGAGGATCTGCTGGAGGCGCTGCGCGACGTGGTGGACCCCGAGCTGGGGGTCAACGTCGTGGACCTCGGCCTGATCTACGGGGTCACGCTGGGCGACGACCGGACGCTCACCATCGACATGACGCTGACCAGCGCGGCCTGCCCGCTGACCGACGTGATCGAGGACCAGACCAGGGACGCCCTTGAAGGCCTGGTCAGCGACTTCCGGATCAACTGGGTCTGGATGCCGCCGTGGGGCCCGGACAAGATCACCGACGACGGCCGCGAGCAGCTGCGGGCCCTCGGCTTCAACGTCTGATCCGGTCCCTGACCAGCGCCCGCGACGCCTGACCGGCGCCCGCAAGGTCGGACAACGTCCGGCCCGCGCCTGACCCGGCCGGCCCGGCGGGCGGGGGTCGAGCGGCGGCCTTGTTAAGGAGAATGGTCTTAGTCCAGCCCGGTCCGGCCCGGCGCCCAGAACGGCTTGGTGCGGATCGCCCGGCGGGGCCAGCCGCGCTCGCGCACCAGGTGCTGCGCCACCATCTGCACCGTGCGCGCCTCGCCGGCCACGTAGGCGCTGCCCGGCTCGGCGGGCAGGTCCAGCTCCGTGACCGCCGTGAGCAGCGCCTCGGACGAGGCGGCGGGCGCCCCGTGCCGGTAGCGCCAGGCCAGCCGGGTCAGCCGGTCGGGCAGCGGCAGGCGGTCGGCCGGGTAGCCGACCTCGATCACGCCCCGGATGTCGGCGCCGGGGTCGGCCTCGAGCAGCGCGCGCATCATCGGCCCGAACGCCACCAAGGCTGTCTCCTCGCCCGCGAACACGTGGTACGGCGCCGGGCGCACCACCAGTGGTCCCTCGGGCTTGCCGAACAGCACTTCCTGGCCGGGCCGCACCGCGCGGGCCCAGCGGGCCCCCGGCCCGTCGCCGTGGTCCAGCACGCACAAGGTCATCAGCTCGCCGTCATGGCTCCAGACCGAGTAGGTGCGGCGCAGCCCGTCCAGCCAGCTCGACGGCGAGCTCACGTGGCCCACGCAGACCCGGACCTGCTGGCCCGGCAGCCATTCCTGGCCCGGCGCGGCAATCGTGATGCGCAGCATCCGCGCCGCGATCGGGGCCGTCTCGGTGACCTCACCCGCCTGGAAGAACTGGCCGATGAGGCGCCGCCCCATCCCGCGGCTGGCCTGGGGCGTCATCGGCCCTCCCGCTAGAAGCCAAGCGATATATCGTGAGTACGGGCAACAAGATATAACGCATGTTGCGAGCCGCGCCAGCCGATTGCGCAGATTTGCGGGACATCGGCACGGGGGGTTGCGGCCCGCGGTCGCAGGCCGCCGGCTACTGTGGTGATCACCATGACTGGCGTGCTGCTTCTTCGCAGCCGCGGCGAGGCCCGGTAGTCAACCGGTCGGCCCCTCGTCGCGGGTCGTAGTGCTGCGCCGACCGACTTCCTCCGGTCCCTCTCTCGCAGCCCCAGGAGCAGCATCCTCATGAGCACCGCCAATCGACAGCGCCCTTCCGGCATGCCCGGCCACCGCTACCGGCCCTTCCCGCCCGTGGACCTGCCCGACCGGCGCTGGCCGTCGGCCCGGATCACCGCCGCGCCGCGCTGGCTGTCCACCGACCTGCGCGACGGCAACCAGGCCCTCATCGACCCCATGAACACCGCGCGCAAGCAGGCCATGTTCGAGCTGCTGGTCCGCATGGGCTACAAGGAGATCGAGGTCGGCTTCCCGGCCGCCAGCCAGACCGACTTCGACTTCGTCCGCAGCCTCATCGAGAGCGACGCCGTGCCCGACGACGTCCGCATCTCCGTACTGACCCAGGCCAGGGAGGAGCTCATCGAGCGCACCGTGCAGTCGCTCGTCGGCGCCCGGCTGGCCACCGTGCACATGTACAACGCCGCCGCGCCGACGTTCAGGAACGTGGTCTTCGGCTGGGACGGCGACGGCCGCGAGGAGTGCAAGACCGTCGCGGTCCAGGGCACCGGGGCGGTCATCAAGTTCGCCGAGAGCTACCTGTCCGGCACCGACTTCGGCTACGAGTACTCGCCCGAGATCTTCATGGACACCGAGCTGGACTTCGCGCTGGACATCTGCGAGGGCGTGATGGACGTCTGGCAGCCCGGCCCGGACCGGGAGATCGTGCTCAACCTGCCCTGCACCGTCGAGCGGTCCACGCCGAACGTCTACGCCGACCAGATCGAGTGGATGAGCCGCAGCCTCAGCCGCCGCCAGCACATCGCCCTGTCCGTGCACACCCACAACGACCGCGGCACCGCCACCGCCGACGCCGAGCTGGCCGTGCTGGCCGGCGCCGAGCGCGTCGAGGGGTGCCTGTTCGGCAACGGCGAGCGCTCCGGCAACGTGGACCTCATCACCCTGGGCCTGAACCTGTACAGCCAGGGCATCGACCCGATGATCGACTTCAGCGACATCGACGAGATCCGCCGCACCGTCGAGTACTGCAACCGCATCGGCGTGCACGAGCGCCACCCCTACGCCGGCGACCTCGTCTACACCTCGTTCTCCGGCTCGCACCAGGACGCCATCAAGAAGGGCTTCGACCACCTCGAGAAGGTGGCCGCCGAGGCCGGGCAGCCGGCCGGCGAGATGCCCTGGTCCATGCCCTACCTGCCCATCGACCCCAAGGACGTCGGCCGGTCCTACGAGGCCGTCATCCGGGTCAACTCGCAGTCCGGCAAGGGCGGCGTGGCCTACATCATGAAGACCGACCACCACCTCGACCTGCCGCGCCGCCTCCAGATCGAGTTCAGCCACGTCATCCAGCGGCACACCGACGACGAGGGCGGCGAGGTCCCCGCGCCGCTGATGTGGCAGATCTTCGCCGCCGAGTACCTCGACGACGGCCCGTTCGAGCTGGTCAGCTTCAGCTCCCAGAACGACGAGGGCACCGAGCGGATCACCGCCACCGTGCGCGCGTTCGGCGTCGAGCACGTGCTCACCGGCGTCGGCAACGGCCCCATCGCCGCGTTCTGCGAGGCGCTGTCCCCGATCGACCTGGGCCTGGGCGGCGTCAGCGTCAGGGTTCTTGACTACGCCGAGCACGCGCTCACGGCCGGCCGCGACGCCGAGGCCGCCGCCTACCTCGAGATCGAGGTCGGTGACCAGGTGCTGTGGGGCGTCGGCGTCAGCGAGTCCATCGTCCGGGCCTCGCTGCGGGCCGTGATGAGCTCGCTCAACCGGGCCGCCCGTGACCGCGCCCGGCGCGAGGCCGCCAGCTAGACCTGCCGGCTTGACCTGCCGGCTGGCCCTCCGGAACCCGTCCGGAGGGCCAGCTGTGTGCTGCCTGCTGCCGGCCGTGGCGACTGTGCGCCATCTCGTTAGTGAGATACCTTTAAAGATATGAATGAACAAGGTCCGCCGCAGCCGCCCCGGCTCCCGCTGCTGCCCGGTTTCCGGGAGATGGCACTGCGTCGCATGTCGGCCGAGCGTCGCGAGCTCGTCCGCGAGCTGGCCGCCCAGCGGCAGTCGGCCGGCCTGTCCCAGACCGAGGTGGCCGCCCGCATGAGTACCTCGCAGTCGGCCGTGGCCCGGCTGGAGTCCGGCGACGCGGACGCCCGCGCCTCCACCCTCGAACGCTACGCCGCCGCGGTCGGCGGCCACATCTCCTGGCAGCTCCGCGCTGAGGCGCCGCCCGCCGCGGACTGGCCCGCCGCGGCCTCGCCCATCGCCTCGGACTCGGCCAGCGTGCCCGCCCCGCCCGCCGTACCCGGGTATCGTGCCGAGCCCGGGCAACCCGCTGCGCCCGGGCAGCCCGGTACGCCTGGGCAACCCGCCGCGTCTGGGCAACCCGCCGGCAGGAGGCAGCCATGAGCACCACTCGCAGCGCCAGCGGCCCGAGCCGCCAGCCCGGTTTCCGGCTCCCGCCCCGCCCCGGCGAGCCCGGTCCGCCAGGGCAGCCTGATCGGCCTTGGCAGCCCGGCCGGCCGGGGCAGCCCGGCGAGCCTCGCTGGCCAGTGCCCCCCGGCTGGCCGGAACCTCCCGGCGCGCCCGACCCAGTCAGCGCCCCGACCCGGGTCTGGCTGAACCCCGGCGGCTGGCCCGCCGCCCTCTACGAGCGGCTGCTGGAGCAGCGCATTGTCATCGCCAGCGGCCTGCTCGACGGCGAGGCCGCGACCAGGCTGTCCGCCCAGTTGCTGACCCTGGACGCCGAGGGCGACGACCCCATCCGGCTGGAGCTTCAGGGCCTGAGCGCCGACCTGTCCGCCGCCCTGACCGTCATGGGCGTGCTCGACGTCGTCGGCGTCCCCGTCCGGGCCCGCGCCAGCGGCCAGCTCAGCGGCCCCGCCCTCGGCGTGCTCGCCGCCTGCTCCGACCGCCGCGCGTATCCCAACGCCCTCTTCACCCTGGCCGAGCCCCGCCTCGACTTCCACGGCCGGGCGACCGAGCTGGCCGCCCGCGAGGAGCAGCTGCGCGGCATGCTCGACTCCCTCTACGAGCGCCTGGCCGACGTCACCGGCCGCGAGCCCGACCAGATCCGCGCCGACGCCCGCCAGGAACGGCTGCTCACCGTCGACCAGGCCATCGCCTACGGCCTGATCCACGGCCTCGCCGAGCCCCGCTAACCGAAGCCGCCCGAACGCCGCCCCGCCGAACCCCTGAACCCCCGGCCGCCGAACCCCCGGCCAACTCCCGGCCCCCGTACTCCCGGCCGCCGTACTCCCGGCCCCCGGCCAACTCCCGGCCCCCGGCCAACTCCCGGCC
>JBOHCO010000973.1:0-1993 GCA_050698895.1 Streptosporangiaceae bacterium | reverse complement strand
CACACCTCGATCACCGCCCGCTTCTCGGCCGCGTCCAGGGTGCTGGCCTCGGCGGTGGTGCCGAGCGCGACGACTCCGGTCGCGCCCGCGTCCAGCACGTCGCGGGCCAGGTCTTCGAGCGCGCCGGCGGCGACCCGGCCGGCGGCGTCGAACGGGGTGATCAGCGGGACGAAGACGCCGTGCAGGAAGCCTGAGTTAGTCATAGGCCCAGCCTGACCTGGCCGCATCGTGCAGGTCCAGTTCGCGTTTCTGCACTAAAACGTAAGCTGGGCTAATGCTTGATGTTCGCCGCCTGCGGCTGCTGCGCGAACTGGCCCACCGGGGCACCATCGCCGCCGTTGCGCAGGCGCTGGCCTTCACCCCGTCGGCGGTCTCCCAGCAGCTCAGCGCGCTGGAGCGGGAGGCAGGCCTGCCGCTGCTGGAGCGCAGCGGGCGGCGGGTGGTGCTGACCCCGGCCGGGCGGAACCTGGTCCGGCACGCCGAGACGGTGCTGGAGCAGCTGGAGCGGGCCGCCGCCGAGCTGGCCAGCGCGCGTCACGGCCTGGCCGGCCCGCTGCGCATCGGCACGTTTCCCAGCGCCGGGCGCACCATGATCCCGGCCGCGCTGGTCGCGCTGGCCCGTCAGCACCCCGGCCTGGAGCCGATGATCTCGGAGATCGACCCGGCCGACGTGGCCGACGCGCTGCGGGCCGGCGACCTTGAGGTGGCGCTGATCCACGAGTACGACTTCGCGGCCGCCGGGCCCGAGCCCGGCCTGGCCACCGAGGCCCTGTGCACCGAGGCCATGTACCTGGCCTCGCCCGCGCCCGCGGACCCGCCGGATGAGCCACGGGACCCGCCGGATGAGCCCGGCCCGGACTCGCCGATCGGGCGGTGGCGGGACTGGCCGTGGATCACCGCCACGCCGGGCACGATGTGCCAGCAGATGACGGTCCGAGCGTGCCAGGCGGCCGGCTTCACGCCCCGCACCCGGCATCGCGTGGACGACTTCAGCACCACGCTCGCGCTGGTCGCCGCCGGTCAGGGGGTGGCCCTGGTGCCGCAGCTCGGCCTGGCCGATCTGCCGCCCGGCGTCACGCTGACCCGGCTGCCTCTCAGCCGGCGGACCAAGATTGCCTACCGGAGCGGTGCCGGCCGACACCCGGCCGTGGCCGCGATCACCGCCGCGCTGCGATCGGCCGTCCCGCCGGAGCTGAGCCAGCCAGACAATCAACACCCGCAAGATAATTAACAAGATAATTAACAAGGGGGCCCGGGGTCACTCATACTCCGCCGGGAGTAGCCGGCCTGCCTCCGCTGGGGGGACGACGATGCGGCCGGCGCTGCCTACGCTGAGGAGGTGAGCAGGGTCTGGGCCGCCTGGCCGCGCTGGCGCGATTCGCCGGTCCGCGACGCGGTCCTGGCCGTGGTCGTGACCGCGGTCATCGTCGCCGGCGCCTACGGCGAGGCCCACCCGACGCGGGTCAGCGACGAGGTCATCAGCGGCCACCCGGTGCCGCGCGAGCTGCGCGCGATCCTCAACGTCCTGCGCCAGGCCGACGAGGCCGACCCGACCCAGCCGGCGCCGGGCCTCAGCCAGGTCGATGCGCTGATCGCCAGCGCCGCCCGGGCCGGGCTGCCCACCAGCCTGCGGCGCACCGGACCGCCCCGGCCGCTGCCCTCGGAGGTCGACGTGGCCGCCTACCGGATCATCCGGGAGTCGCTGACCAACGCGATCCGGCACGCGGGCCCGGCCGCCGCCACGGTGTGGCTGGCCTACGACGAGGCCGGGCTGCGGGTGGAGGTCGCGGACACCGGGCGGGGCGTGGCGGCCGCGGCCGGGACGCCCCCCGGCCACGGGCTCATCGGCATGCGGGAACGGGCCGCCGCGGCGGGCGGGACCCTGGAGACCGGGCCCGGTCCGGACGGGGGCTTCCGGGTCGCGGCCCGCTTCCCGGCCGTGGCCCCGGCCGCCGGCGAGCCGACCCCCGCCGACCCCGCGACCGGCGCCGGG
>JBOHCO010000972.1:0-11261 GCA_050698895.1 Streptosporangiaceae bacterium | reverse complement strand
GCTGGCTGACCGGCTGGACTGCCCCGTCTACCAGGAGACCTTCCTGACCGCCCGGCCCGGTTTCCCGCAGGACCACCCGCGGTTCGCCGGCTTCCTGCCCGCCGGCCGCGCCGCGCTGCGGGCCGCGCTGGCGCCGCACGACGCCGTGCTGGTCACCGGGGCCGCCCTGCTGCGCCAGTACCACTACGAGCCCGGCCCGCTGGTCGAGCCGGGCACCCGGGTCGCCGTGATCAGCGCTGACCAGTCAGAAATCCAGCGCAGCCCGGCCGACATCGGCCTGGTCGCACCCGTGGCATCCGCGATAGAGGCTCTGGCTGCGGCCATCCCCAGCAGGGCTGCCCTGAATGCGAGCACATCCAGGGCAGCCCTGCTCGATCAGCGAGCGGCCGCCCGGCGCCGGGCAGCCGCGGGCCTCACGCCGGAGGCCGTGTTCGCCGCGCTGGCCCCGGCGCTGCCCGCCGGCGCCATCGTGGTCGAGGAGTGCCCGTCCAGCCGGGAGGCGCTGCAGCTGATGCTCCCGGCCCGCCAGCCGCTGGGTTACCTGGGCCTGGCCATGGGCGGGCTGGGATTCGGCATGCCCGCCGCGATCGGGCTCCGGATGGCCATGCCCGCCCGGCCCGTCGTCGCGATCATCGGCGACGGCTCGGCCGCCTACTGCTATCAGTCCCTGTGGACGGCGGCCCGCCAGAACGTCGGAGTCCCGTTTATTATCCTGGAAAATGGCCGCTACCAGGTGATGGATGACCTGACCGCAGCGCGCGGAACCATCCCGTGGCCCGGACTTGACGGACTGTCCGCGGCCGGGATCGCCGAGGCCATGGGGGTCAGATCCGTCCGCGTCACGACGCCGGGCCAGCTCACCGACGTGGTCGCCAGGACCATCCCGCCGGAAAACCATCCCGTCCTGATCAGCATCGCGCTCGAGGACATCCCATGACGCGCCGAGCAGCACTGATCACCGGGGCCGCCGGCGGGCTGGGCCGGGTGTTCGCCGCCGCGCTGGCCGGCCAGGGCATCGCCGTGGCCGGGATCGACATCGCCGACCCCGGCCCGGCCGCCGCGGCCGTGGCCGAGGCCGGCGGCGAGTTCACCGGGATCACCGCCGACATCACCGATCCGGACGTGGCCGCGGTCGCGGTGGCGGAGGCGGCCGAGCGGCTCGGCGGGCTGGACATCCTGGTCAACAACGCCGGCATCTACCCCGTGATCCCGTTCGCGCAGACCACCCCGGCTCGCTGGCGGCAGATCATGAGCCTCAACCTGGACGGCCTGTTCTACGTGACCAGCGCCGCGCTGCCCTGGCTGGCCCAGTCCGGCGCGGGCCGCATCGTGAACATCGCCAGCGCCGTGGTCTGGCTGGGACCGCCCGGCATGGTCGCCTACACCGCCTCCAAGGGCGGCGTCATCGGGTTCACCCGCGCCCTGGCCAGCGAGCTCGGCCCGGCCGGCATCACCGTGAATGCGATCACCCCGGGCATGATCCCGACCGAGACCGCGGTGTCCACCGGCGTCACCAGGGACCTGGACCGGGTGGTGGCCGGGCAGGCCGTGCCCCGGCCGCAGCAGCCCGAGGACCTGGTGTCCACGCTGCTGTACCTGGCCGATCCGGCGTCCTCGTTCGTCACCGGCGCCGCGATCAACGTCGACGGCGGCCACGCCAAGCACTGAAGTTTGCAGCACTGAACTCAGTCAGCGTCCGCGGGCCCGGAGCTGCCCGTCGAGCCGCGGGTAGACGCGCCGCGCGTTGTCCTCGTAGATCAGCGCCCGGGCGGCGTCGCTCACCCCGGCCGCATCCACATACCGCCTCGTGTCGTCGAAGTAGAACCCGGTCGTCGGGTCGATGCCGCGCACCGCCCCGATCATCTCCGAGCCGAACAGGATGTTCTCCGCGTCGATCACGCCCAGCAGCAGGTCGATGCCCGGCTGGTGGTACACGCAGGTGTCGAAGAACACGTTGCCCATGACGTGCTGGTCCAGCGGCGGCTGACCCAGCATGGCGGCCAGCCCGCGGTACCGGCCCCAGTGGTAGGGCACCGCCCCGCCGCCGTGCGGGATGACCAGCCGCAGGCCGGGGAAGCGCCCGAACAGGTCGCCGGTCACCAGCTGCATGAACGCCGTGGTGTCCGCGTTCAGATAGTGCGCGCCGATGGCGTGGAAGTTGCGGTTGCTGCTGGCCGACACGTGCACCATGGCGGGCACGTCCAGCTCGACCAGCTTCTCGTAGAGCGGGAACCAGGCCTCGTCGGTCAGCGGCGGCGACGTCCAGTGCCCGCCGCTCGGGTCCGGGTTGAGGTTGCAGCCCACGAAGCCCAGCTCCAGCACGCAGCGCTCCAGCTCGGCGACGGACCGGTCGATCGGCACGCCGGGGGACTGCGGCAGCATGCCCACCCCGGCGAAGTGCGCCGGGAACAGGTCCGCCACCCGCTTGATCAGGTCGTTGCACGCCCGGGCCCAGGCCTGGCTGACCGCCTCGCCGCCCCGGTGGTGCCCCATGGCCGAGGCCCGCGGTGAGAACAGCGTCAGGTCCGCGCCGCGCTCGGTCAGCAGCCGGAGCTGGTTGCCCGCGATGCTCTCGCGCAGCTCGTCGTCGGAGATCGCCGGGTACGGCGGGGCCGGGCGGCCCGCGACGTAGGCCGCGAGCTGCGCCTCCCGCCAGGCCGCGTGCTGCGGCGGCGCGGTCGTGTAGTGCCCGTGACAGTCGATGATCACCGGACCACCCTAGATTACAAATCCGTCACGTTTTGAATCTGTGCTGTTACTCTCAGTCGCAGGAGACCAGCCGAGCTACCGGGGGGATGCTCGTGACGACGTGGCTTGCGGGCGGCCAGGCGGCCGCGTATCAGCCGGGCCTGGACCTGCCCGCCTACCGGGACGCGGTGACCGAGCTGGCCGCGTCCTTCGAGCGCAGCGGCGCCGCCAGCAGCACCCGGCTGGCCGCCCGCGTGCTGTCCCGGCGGCTCACCGACCCGGACATCGCCGACGTGCTGGGCCAGACCCCGAGCGGCTGCGCCGGGGCGCTGGAGCGGCTGTTGTTAGAAGTACGCGGCTACCGGCCCAGCCCGCGCAGCTCGGCCAGCAGCCTGGCCTCGCTGATCCGGATCTCGCTGCTGGCCCAGATCGACGCCGCCTGGTGGGGCCGCGAGCCCGCCTACTCGACCGACGCCGAGGTGCTGGCCAGCCCCGACCTGCTCAACCTCGACGCGCTCCAGCAGGGCGGCCTGCTGCTGTTCCGCTACCGGCACCAGGCCGGGTCGTTCGTCGGGCGGGCCGCCCGCTCGGTCGAGCGCCGCGCGCTGCCCGGCCGCCGGCCCATGACCGCCGGCCTGTGGCTGGCCCGGGCCCGGCCCCAGGCCGTCGCGCTGCTCAACCAGATCGCCGCGCAGTTCGCTGAGCTGGCCCCGCCCGGCACCCCGCCGCTGTGGGTGACCAGCCTGGCCCGCAGCGTCGAGCATCAGCGGCGGCTGCGCGCCCTCGGCTACGCCGCGCTGCTGCCCAGCTCCCACTGCGTCGGCTATGCGGCGGACATCGAGATGGCCTGGTTCCGCCGGTTCGAGGCCCATCACGCCCTCCAGGCGGTCCTGCTGGAGCACCAGCGCGCCGGGGACATCAACGTCATCGACGAGGGCCAGGCCTGGCACGTGTGCCTGCGCCCCGGCGTGACCTACGGCTCGCGGCTCGTCCCCGTCGCGGGCGCGGGTACCTGATGTGCGGCATCGCGCTGGTCCTGGGCCCCGGTGACTCGTCCGCCGTGTTCGGCCAGATGCTCGCCGCGCTGGCCCCGCGCGGGGAGCGGCTCGAGGTCGCTGAGCCCAGGCCCGGCCTCCTGGCGGGCACCCAGCGGCTGGCCATCGTGGACCGGGACCGCGCCGTGCAGCCCTGGACCGACGGCCGTTACCTGCTGTGCTACAACGGCGAGCTGTTCAATTACCGGCAGCTGAGGTCCGAGCTGCTGGCCGGCGGCCCGGTCGGTGGCGACGGGGATACCGCGGTGCTGGGGGCGGCCTTCGCCCGGTGGGGCGAGCACGCGGTCCGCCGGTTCCGCGGCGAGTACGCCTTCGCGGTCGCCGACCCGGCCGCGGGCCGCGTCTACCTGGCCCGGGATCCGCTCGGGGTCAAGCCCCTGTACTGGGCCCGCTCGGATGGCCGGCTGCATGTCGCGTCCGAGATCAAGGCCCTGGTTCCGCTGGCCGTGCCGGTGCACGAGGTGCCGCCCGGCCAGCACGGCTGGGCGACCGCCGACAGCGGGCCGGAGCTGGCTCCGTACGCGGACCCGGGCGGCCTGGACACCGAGCCCGTCGAGGACCCCGCCGAGGCAGCCAAGCTGGTGCGGGCCGCGTTCGAGGACAGCGTCCGGGTCCGGGTGGACACCGACCTGCCCGTGGGCGTGATCGTGTCCGGGGGGCTGGACAGCTCGCTGACCCTGCTGCACGTGCGGGAGATGCACCCCGACTGCGTCGCGTTCACCGTCGGCGCGCCGGGCAGCGAGGACCTGCACTACGCGCGCCGGCTGTGCGCGGACCTGTCGGTACCCCACGAGGTCATCGAGCTGTCGCCGCGGCAGATCGGGCTGGCCGAGATCCGCTCGGCGATCAGGATCTCCGAGCTGACCGAGTACGGCGACATCATCAACGCCGTGGTCTCGGTTCCCCTGTTCCGCCGGGTGCGCCAGGCCGGGGTCAAGGTCGTGCTCACCGGAGACGGCTCTGACGAGCTGTTCGGCGGCTACGCCATGTATGACCAGGCCGGCGACCAGGCCCGGCGGCTGTTCCGGCACAAGCTGGCCACCCTGGGCCGCACCGAGCTGCAGCGGGTCGACCGGACCAGCATGGCCGCCACCGTCGAGGCCAGGGTGCCGTTCCTGGACCCCGGCCTGATCGAGGTGGCCCTGCGGCTGCCGATGAGCCTGAAGGTGCGCGATGGGCAGGAGAAGTGGATCCTGCGCGAGGCGTTCGCCGGCCAGCTGCCCGGCTACGTCCGGCAGCGGCCCAAGAACCCGATGTCGCACTCCTCGGGCCTGCACGAGCGGGCCCGGCTGTACAAGCCGCTGTTCGCCCGGATCCATCGCTCGCTCGGCTATGACCGGTGCGCGCCGGTGCGCCGGGACTTCTCGACCGTGCTCGGGGCGTGCGGCAACGACCTGGACCGGGCCCTGGCGGCGGGCGATTCTGACTACACCGCGCGCGAGCGAGTCAGGGACCTGGCCGGGGCCCTGAGGCGGAACGCGACGCTGGCCGCGGGCCGTGGCGGACGCGGCGATCTCGCCCTCAGCGGAGATCGCGAGACTGTCTGAGCTACCTGGGATAATGAGGATGTGCTGCACAATGCGCCGGACTCATACGCCCGGTATCCCGTGGCCCACGCGGCCGGGCCTCCGCTGGTCGGGCGTGCCGCTGAGCTGGGCCGCCTGACCGCCCTGCTGGCCGAGGCCGAGGCCGGCCAGCCCGTCGTCGTGCTCGTCAGCGGCGACGCCGGCGTGGGCAAGACCCGGCTGGTCTCCGAGCTGTCCGCGCGGGCGGCCAGCTCGGGCTTCACCGTGCTGTCCGGCCACTGCGCCGAGCTCGCCGACACCGTGCCCTACCTCCCGCTGGCCGACGCGATGCGGGACGCGGTCACCGGCCCGTCCGCCCGCGGCGCGGTGGCCGATGCCCTGGCCGCCCGGCCGGTGCTGTCCCGGCTGCTGCCCGACCGGCAGCCCAGCGAGGCGGGTGACCTGCCCGGCCTGGCCCAGCAGCAGCTGTTCGGCGCGGTGCTGGGCCTGCTGGCCGAGCTGGCCGAGGCCGCCCCCGTGCTGCTCGTGCTCGAGGACCTGCACTGGGCCGACCGCTCCACCCGTGACCTGGTCACGTTCCTGAGCCGGGTGCTGCACCGCGAGCGGATCGCCCTGGTCGCCACCTACCGCACCGACGACATGCACCGCCGGCACCCGCTGCGCCCGGTCGTGTCCGAGCTGCTGCGGCTGCCCAGCGTCACCGCCGTGGACCTCGGCCCGCTGGACTCGGCGGCCATGGCCGAGCACCTGACCATGCTGTCCGGCGGCCTGGTCGCGGCCCCGGACCTGGACGGCCTGATCCGCCGGGCCGAGGGCAACGCCTACTACGCCGAGGAACTGCTGGCCGACTCGGCGCGCCCCGGCCGGCCCGTGGCCGGTACCAGCGCCGCCGCCAGCGCCGCCGCCAGCCCTGCGCTGCCCGCCGGCCTGGCCGACCTGCTGCTGGCCCGGACCGAGCGGCTGTCGGCCGCCGCTCAGCAGGTGCTCAGGGCGGCCGCCGTCACCGGCCGGCACGTGGACGACGAGCTGGTCATGCGGGCCTCCGGGCTGGCCACCCCGGAGTACGAGGACGCCATCCGCGAGGCCGTCGCCCAGGGGCTGCTGATCCCCGACGGCGGCCACGGCCTGGCCTTCCGGCACGCGCTGCTGCGCGAGGCCATCTACGCCGACCTGCTGCCGGGGGAGCGGACCCGGCTGCACGGGCTGCTGGCCGAGCTGCTGTCCAACGAGCGCCGCCTGGCCGAGGTCCCCGGCTCCGCCGCCGAGCTGGCCTACCACAGCCTGGCCAGCCACGACATCCCGAGCGCGTTCGCCGCGTCCGTGCAGGCCGGCCAGGAGGCCGAGCGGCTGGCCGCGCCCGCGGAGGCGCACCGGCACTACGACCTGGCCCTGTCGCTGTGGGAGCGGGTCAGCGAGCCGGAGAAGCTCGGCGGCGTCGAGCGCGGCGACCTGGCCCTGTGGTCGGCCCTGACCGCGGCCGACTCCGGCGACCTGAGCCGGGCCGTGCAGCAGCTGCGCCGCCTGCTCGGCTACCTGCGCCCCGACTCCGACCCCGCGCTGCGCAGCCGGGCCAGCCGGCGGCTCGCCATCTTCCTGCTCGACCTGGACGAGGACGAGGAGGCCCAGGCCGCCGCGCGTGCCGCGGTCGCCGCGCTGCCCGCTGACCCGCCCAGCGTCGGACGTTCCGCCGCCCTGGCCACCCTGGCCCGGGTGCTGCTGGCCGACGAGGACCCCGGCCCGGCCCGGGCCGTAGCCGAGCAGGCCCGCGAGGCGGGCCGCGTGGTCGGCGCGCCCTGGGTGGTCGCCGACGCCCTGGTCACGCTGGGCTTGCTGGCCGAGCGCGACGGCCGGTTCAGGACCGCGATCGCCTCCTACGCCCGGGCGCTGACCCAGGCCCGGCACGGCACCATGCTCGGCGCCGAGCTGCGGGCCGAGTTCCACCTGGCCCGCCTGCACCTCGAGCGCGGCAACCTGGGCGACGCCAGCAGCACCGCCCATCACGGCATCGTCCGCGCCGAGGAGGCCGGGCTGGCCATGGCGCCCTACGGCTTCGACCTGCAGTACGTCCACTACCTGGCCCATTACGCCGAGGGCACCTGGGACCACGCCCAGGAGATCGCCGACGGGTTCGCCGTCCGGGTGGCCAGCGAGGCCGAGGCCCGGCTGTCGGCCATGGCCATGTTCATCGGCGTGGCCCGGGGCAGCGACAGCATCGCCCAGCGGCTGTCCTGGCTGGAGCCGTTCCTGGACCGGGACCAGTTCGTCGAGTACATCGCCCGCGGCCTGCTGGCCGAGCACGCCTACTGGCAGGGTGACATCGAGACCGTGCTGGCCCAGTCCGAGGCCACCGTCAGCGCCGCCATGGCCTGGGGCGGGCGCGACGCGCCCCAGCTCATCCGGGTCGCCGCCGTGTGGCTGGCCGCCCTGGCCGACCAGGCGGTGGCCGCGCGCTCCGCCGGCAGCACCGCGCGGGTCAGCGCCGCGGTCAGCGAGGCCGGCCGGGTGATCGAGTTCGCCCGGGCCGGCGGTCGGCACCACGGCCGGCCCGCGAACTCGCTCGGCGTTGACGGGCGCGGCTGGCTGGCCAGGGCTGAGGCCGAGTGGCGGCGCGCCGCGGGCGACAACGACCCGGCCGCCTGGCAGGCCGTGCTCGATCAGTTCGGCCTCGGTTACGGCTACGAGGCGGCCCGGTCCCGATGGCGGCTGGCCGAGGCGCTGGCCGAGGCGGGCCGCCGGGACGAGGCCCAGCACCAGTGGCAGCTCGCCGTGGCCGCCGCCGACCAGCTCGGTGCCGCGCCGCTGCGCCGGGCCCTGACCGACCTCGGCCGCCGGCTCGGGCTGGCCGGATCGGGTGGCCCGGCCACGGCCGCCTTGGCGGCCGGGCGCGGGCCGCTGGCCGCGCTGACCGCGCGCGAGGTGGAGGTGCTGCGGCTGCTCGCGGCCGGCCACTCCAACCGGGAGATCGGCGCGGCGCTGTTCATCGCGCCCAAGACCGCCAGCGTGCACGTGTCCAACATCCTGGGCAAGCTGGGCGCCTCCAGCCGGACCGAGGCCGCCGCTATCGCGCACAGCAACGGGCTGGCGGCCGGACCCGGCTAGCGGCTGGATCCGGCCGGGGGGCGGGGGGGCCGCTAGCTGGCCGGCGCCAGCGCCTCCAGGAGCTCGGTCGCCCGGGCCGTCGCCGCGACCGGGTCGGCGTCCGGCGATCCGATCTGCCGGTCCCAGTTGAGGTCGTAGAAGAGCTCCGTCACGCCCTGGCCCGCGAGGCCCTGGGCGTCCTCCCGGATCTGGCCGATGTCCCCGGACAGCAGCAGCCGGCGGCCGTCCGGCCCGAACTGCGGCTCACCCGTCCGCACCACGCCGCGGCAGACCACGCGCAGCGCGCCCGGATCGCGGCCCGCCCCTGCGGCCGCCTCCTTGACGATCGCGATCAGCTCGCTGATCCGGGACAGGTCGGTCCGGCTCGAGGTGACCCAGCCGTCCGCCAGCCGGCCCACCCGTTCCAGCGCCGGCCGGGCCAGCCCGCCCAGCAGGACCGGCGGGCCGCCCCGCTGCACCGGCTTGGGCGCCACGTCGCCGCGCGGCACCCGGTAGAACTCCCCGCTGAACTCGCTGACCCCGTCCGCCCACAGCGCGTGCAGGGCCCGGATGTACTCCGCCGTCCGCGCCCCTCGCCGCGCCATCTGAGCGCCGCTCAGCTCGAACTCCTCCGGCAGCCAGCCGATGCCCAGGCCCAGGTCGTGCCGTCCGCCCGACAGCACGTCCAGCGAGGCCGCCTGCTTGGCCAGGTAGGCCGGGGAAACGAACGGGGCGTTGATCACCGCCACGCCCAGCCGGATCCGCGAGGTCACCGCGGCCGCGTAGGCCAGCGTCGCCATCGGGTCCAGCACGCTGTGGTAGACCGGCTCCATCGTGGTGCGCTTGTCCTCGGGGATGATCAGCCGCTGGAAGCTCCACAGCGAGGCGTACCCGAGTTGCTCGGCGCGGGTCGCGAACGTGGCCAGGTTCTGCGGGGTCGCCCAGGCCCCGGAAACGGGCGCGCCGAAGCCGATCACTATTCCGCTCACGGGCTTACCTTAGCCACCCGGGGCCGGTGTGGTCGCGGCGGCACGGGAGGCGCTCGGGCGCGGTCCCAGGTCGGTTTTAGCCGGGATAGTGTTGTGCTCAACAACGGCCTGAAGGCAGTCCTGGCCGGCCATAACCAGGTGGGAGTCAGCGAATGCAGTCAGACCCGCGCGAGTGGATCGCCACCCTGCGGCGCTCGCACGAACGGCTCGACGGCCTCGTCCGGCCGCTGACCCCCGAGCAGATCCGCGGCGCGTCCTACTGCGGTGAGTGGAGCATCGCCCAGGTCCTGTCGCACCTCGGCAGCGGGGCCGAGATCGGGCTGATGATGCTGCCCGGCGCCCTCGGCGAGGGCGAGGAGGCCAGCCGGGACGCCTTCCAGGCGGTCTGGGACATCTGGAACGCCAAGAACCCCGGCGAGCAGGCCGCCGATGCCCTGGCCACCGACGAGCGGCAGGTCAAGGCGCTCGAGCAGCTCACCGACGAGCAGCTCGGGCGGATCAGCCTGCCGTTCTTCGGCATGGACCTGGACGCTGTCGGCCTGGTCCGGCTCCGACTCGGCGAGCATGCCCTGCACACCTGGGACATCGCCGTCCGCCTGGCCCCCGACGCCACGGCGTCTGCTGACGCCGTCGACCTGCTCATCGACAACGTGCCGCAGTTCCTGGCCCCGCGGCTCGGCCAGGCGCCCGAGGCGCCGTTCGCGGTCCGGATCCGGACCGCCAGCCCCGAGCGCGACTACCTGCTCGCCACCGCCGACTCGGTGGTCATGACCGACTGGCCCGAGGATGGCACCGACGCGCCGGTGTCCGAGGTCACCATGCCCGCCGGGGCGCTGCTGCGGCTGTCCTACGGCCGCCTCGACCCCGCCCACACCCCGACCTCAGTCACCGGCGACCCCGCCGACCTGGACCAGCTGCGCGCGATCTTCCCGGGGTTCTAGGCCGGTCTGGCGCGGCACGGCGCGCCGCGGTTTGGCGCCGCGCGGATTGGCGCCGCGCGGGTTGGCGCCGCGCGCCTTAGCCCAGCGCGGCGATGGCCAGCTTCGCCGCGTCCTGGGCGCAGCCCCAGGACAGCGAGATGCCCGCGCCGCCGTGCCCGTAGTTGTGCACCAGGCCGCGGCCTTCTGCCACCGTCTCCGCCTCCAGCCGGACCCGCGGCCGGGCCGGCCGCAGCCCCACCCGGTGCTCCAACACCCGCACCCCGCGCAGCCGCGGATCCACCTCCGCGCAGGCCGCCAGGATCCGCTCCGCTGTGGCCGGGTCCGGGTCCCGGCTCCACTGGCCGTGCTCCTGCGTGCCGCCCAGGATCACCGTGTCCCCGTGCGGGAACACGTAGGTCAGGTCGTCCGGGTCCGCTCCGTTGCCCACGAAGAACTCCGTCAGCCCCGGGTTCGCCGCCGCCACCACCTGGCCCCGGACCGCCGTGACCGACGGGTCCGGCACCAGGTCCCGCGCCCCCGCCCCCGGGCAGTTCACGATCACCCGGGCGTCGCTGTGCCGCACCGCGTCCGCCAGCCTCGTGAACTTCCGGGGCTCCAGCAGCTGGCCGCCCGCCGTCAGGAACCTGGTTTCCAGGTAGCTCAGGTAGTCCGGCATCGACACCATCGGCGCCGTCAGCCGCCAGCCCGCCACGTAGCCCGGCGGCAGCTCGTCGCACGGCGTGTACTCGACCGGCACGGCCGAGTTGGGTGCCTCCGGCGGCTCGTCCTGCGCCACCCGGACCGCCATCAGCCCCTGGCCGACGTGGGTCCCCGTCGCCGGGTTGGCGGCCAGCTCGGTCAGGACCGCGTAACCCAGGTCCGCCCAGCCGGCCACGCGCTCGTCCTCGCCCACCAGGTGAGTGCCCCACAGCGCTCCGGCCACCACCGACGTCGTCGCCCGCGGCGGCTCCGCCGCCTGGATCGCGACGGTCAGCCCCGCCTCGG
>JBOHCO010000971.1:0-3487 GCA_050698895.1 Streptosporangiaceae bacterium | reverse complement strand
CGTCCGGGTAGTCCGCGGCCGCGATCATCTCCTCCAGCCGCATCGACAGCGCGGTCAGCGGCGTCCGCAGCTGGTGCGACGCGTCGACGGCGAAGTCCCGCTCGGCCGACAGCAGGTCGGTGATGCGCTGGGCCGACCCGTCCAGGCCCTCGGCCACCCGGTCCAGTTCCTGGATGCCGTACCGGCGGCCCAGCGGCCGGGCGGCGCCCGAGCCCAGCCGGTCGGCGGCCCGGGCCAGCTCCTGCATGGGCCGGGCGAGCCGGCGGGCCTGGAGCAGCGCCAGCACGACAGCCACCGTCACCGCGAGCAGGGACAGCCCGCCGATCTGGAGCCCGGCCGCGTAGACCCGGTTCGTCACGTAGGACGAGTTGGTCTCCACGGTGACCCGCACGTCCGAAGAGCTAGCCGACTCGCTGACCGTCTGGCCCTTCGGCGGCCGGACCCCGACCCGGATCGGCTTGCTGTTGTTCTCGCGCACGATCACGTAGCGGTCGTGTAGTTGCGCAGCACGCTGCCTGACCGGGGGCGGGAGCCCGGTCGAGACCGGCGCCTGGAGGCTCTTGGCGAGGTCGTTGGCCTCCTTGATCAGCTCGGCCTTGGCGTCGTTGGCCTGCTGATGGCCCAGCACGAACCCCAGCGGGATGCCCAGCAGCAGGACCGCCGCCACGGCGACGGCAAGGGTCGAGACGAGCAGCCGGCGCTGCATCGCTTCGTCCTACGTCCCCTGGTCCGGCATCATCGGCATCCCAAGCCCCAAGCCGCTAGCCCGCCCTCACTCGCCGCGCTCGAAGCGGAACCCGACGCCGCGCACCGTGGTGATGAATCGCGGGCTGTGCGCGTCGTCGCCCAGCTTGCGGCGCAGCCAGGACACGTGCATGTCGAGGGTCTTGGTCGAGCCCCACCACTTGCTGTCCCAGACCTGGCGCATGATCTGCTCGCGGGTCACCACCTTTCCCGCCTCGGCCACCAGGAGCGCCAGCAGGTCGAACTCCTTGGAGGTGAGCTCGATCTCGTCGTCGCCGAGCCAGGCCCGGCGGGCGTCGGAGTCGATGCGCACGCCCTGGACGACCTTGTTCTCCGAGGCGCCGCGGCGCAGCAGCGCGCGGACCCTGGCCAGCAGCTCGGCCAGCCGGAACGGCTTGGTCACGTAGTCGTCGGCGCCCGCGTCCAGGCCGATCACGGTGTCGACCTCGTCGGCGCGGGCGGTCAGGATCAGGACCGGGACGGACTGGCCCGCCGAGCGGATGCGCCGGCAGACCTCCAGCCCGTCGATGCGGGGCAGCCCGATGTCCAGCACGATGAGGTCGATCCCGCCCGCGCGGGCGGCCTCAAGCGTGCCGGGTCCGTCAGCTGCCACGCCAACCTCGTAGCCCTCGCGGCGCAGAGCCCGGGCAAGCGGCTCGGAGATGGCGGGGTCATCTTCGGCAAGCAGAACGCTGGTCATGCAACGATCGTAAGGCGGCCGGCAAGTATTTCCTGCTTGCTACACGCGGTGACCATAAGCTCACCGAATCCTCAGACCGGAGTAACGCCGTGCCGGCGGCGCGAGAACCCCCGGTCCTTGCCCGCCGCGGCCCCCAGCCGGCGGATGAGCTGGGCCCGCAGATCCTCGGGCTCGACCACGTCGTCGATGACCAGTTCCCCGGCCAGCCGGAGCACGTCGATGTCCGTTTCGTACTCGTCCCGCAGCCGCTGGGTCAGCTCGTCCCGCTCGGTTTCGTCTTCCACCGCGGCCAGCCGGTTGTAGTAGACCGCGTTGACCGCGGCCTCCGCGCCCATGACCGCGATCTTCGCCGTGGGCAGGGCCAGCGTGGCGTCCGGCTCGAAGCCCGGGCCGGCCATGGCGTACAGCCCGGCCCCGTAGGCCTTGCGGACGATCACGCAGATCTTCGGCACCGTGGCCTCGGACACCGCGCTGATCATCTTGGCCCCGTGCCGGATGATGCCCTGGCGCTCCACGGCCGTGCCGACCATGAAGCCGGGCACGTCGGCCAGGAACACCAGCGGCACGCTGAAGGCGTCGCACATCTGGATGAACCGGGTGGCCTTGTCCGCCGAGTCCACGAACAGCACGCCGCCCTTGAACATCGGGTTGTTGGCCACCACCCCGATGACCTGGCCGTCCAGCCGGGCGAAACCCACCACCAGCTCGCGGGCCCACAGCGCGTGCACCTCGAACAGCGACCCCTCGTCGACCAGCCCGCGGACATACCGGCGCATGTCGAACGCCTGCCGCTCGCTGGCGGGCACCAGGGCCCGCAGGTCCACCGCGGCCGGCGCCTCGCCCGACGCCGCGGGCGGGGCCTGCTGCCAGTTAGACGGCAGGTAGGACAGGTACTGGCGCACCGCCGCCAGCGCCTCCTGCTCGGAGGCGGCCAGGTGGTGCCCGACGCCGGACACCGTGCAGTGCATCCGGGCGCCGCCCATCTCCTCCAGGGTGGTCCGCTCCTTGACGACCATCTCGACCATCCGGGGGCTGCCCAGGTACATCGAGGCGTTGCCGTCCACCATGGTGACGAAGTCGCAGAAGGCCGGGATGTAGGCGCCGCCCGCGGCCGACGGCCCGAACAGCGCGCACACCTGCGGGATCGAGCCCGAGGCCCGGACCTGAGTGTGGAAGATCTTGCCCGCGCCGCGGCGGCCGGGGAACATCTGCACCTGGTCGGTGATCCGGGCCCCGGCCGAGTCGACCAGGTAGACCATCGGGACGCCGTCGGCGTACGCCTTCTCGATGATCCGGATGATCTTCTCCACGGTGCGGGCGCCCCAGGAGCCCGCCTTGACCGTGGAGTCGTTGGCCATCAGCGCCACCGGCCGGCCGTCCACGGTAGCGGTCCCGGTGATCACGCCATCGGCCGGCAGGCCGTCGGCCAGCACGTTGGCGAACGCGCCGTCCTCGGTGAAGCTGCCCGCGTCGGCCAGCAGCTCGACCCGCTCCCTGGCGAACAGCTTGCCCTTGGCCGCCGCGGCCTCGTGGTACCGCTGGGCCCCGCCGCGCTCGATGCGGGCCCGGACCTGGCCCAGTTCGGGGTGGCCCGTGGCCGCCGCCGGGCCGGGCTCGACCGGGCCGGCGGCGGCCTCGGGCTGGACCGCAGTTGTTGCATCGTTCACGGTCGCGAGCGTACCGCCCGCTAACTGAGGTGCAGGCTGACCCCCAGCAGGACGAGCCACCACAGCCAGATGGCCAGCAGCGCGGACAACAGCAACTGCAGAAGCCGGACAGTGATGTAGCCGCGGTCCCACGCGACCACCAAGCCGATGATGACGTAGATCAGCCAAAGCAGCCGCCAGCGGCCTCTGAAGATGAGCATGACCCACCGCTCCGTTTCCGCCCCGCGGCCGGACCACACTCTGGATCACGACTGCGCCGACGAGGACGGGGCCTAGGTGTCCCGGCGGGCCCCCTCCAAACACCAAGACCATCCGCCTCGGCGCCGACGCGATCCCCCGCGGTGCCCGGCGCGCGCATGGGGGGAGGGCCGCGCGC
>JBOHCO010000970.1:0-2442 GCA_050698895.1 Streptosporangiaceae bacterium | reverse complement strand
CCGAGCAGCTGGACCGGCTGTGGAAGACGGTGCTGCTGCACCAGTTCCACGACATCCTGCCCGGCTCCTCCATCGCCTGGGTGCACCGCGAGGCCCGCGCCACCTACGCCGCGGTCGCTGCGGAACTCGAGCAGATCATCGCCGCCGCCCAGCAGGCCCTGGCCGGCCCGCCCGACGCCGGCCCCGACGAGGGCATCATCTTCAACGCCGCGGCGTTCGAGCGCGACGGCATCCCGGCCATGGCCGCCGGGCGGCCCGCGGCGCCCGCCGCCGACGTCGAGGCCCGGGACCTGCCCGGCGGCGGCTACCTGCTGGACAACGGCCTGCTCCGGGTGGTCATCGATGAGCGCGGCCTGGTCACCTCCGTGGTCGACCTGGCCGCCGGGCGTGAGGCGCTGGCCCCCGGCGCCAGCGCCAATCTCCTCCAGCTGCACCCCGACCTGCCGGCCAACTGGGATGCCTGGGACGTCGACCGGTTCTACCGCAACACCGTGACTGACCTGACCGACGTCGTCGAGCTGGAGCTCGTCAAGGGCGATGCCCCGGCCGCTGACGCGGCCGGGTCCTCGACTCGGTCCTCGATCTGGGAGCAGGCCGAGGACGCCGCCGCCACGGTGCGCGTCACCCGCGCCTTCGGCGCCTCTCGCGTCACCCAGCTGGTCACGCTGCGGGCCGGGGTCAAGCGCCTGGACTTCGAGACGGAGGTCGACTGGCGCGAGCGCGAGAAGTTCCTCAAGGCCGCCTTCCCGGTCGACGTGCGCGCCGACCGCTCGGCCGCGGAGACCCAGTTCGGCCACGTCTTCCGCCCGACCCACTGCAACACCAGCTGGGAGGCGGCCAAGTTCGAGATCTGCGCCCACCGCTTCCTGCATGTCGGCGAGGTCGGCTGGGGCGCGGCACTGGTCAACGACTCCACCTATGGTCACGACGTCACCAGCGAGGTGCGGGCCGACGGGGGCACCACGACGACCGTGCGGCTGTCCCTGCTGCGCGCGCCGCGCTACCCCGATCCGGAGACCGACCAGGGCGTGCACACGTTCCGTTACGCGATCGTGCCGGGCGCCGGAATCGCTGACGCGGTCCGCGAGGGCCATCTCATCAACCTGCCCGAGCGCCAGGTCCGCGGTGTCGCGGCCGTGTCCGTCCCGCCCCTCCTGACCGTAGACAACCAGGCAGTGGTAGCCGAGGCCGTCAAGCTGGCTGATGATCAGTCGGGCGACGTGGTCGTGCGCCTCTACGAATCCTGGGGAGGGCGAGCCAGTACCCGGCTGACCGCGGACTTCCCTGTGGACACGGCGACCCCGACCGACCTGCTGGAACGCCCGTTGCCCGATGCCGGGCCGCTGCTCGTCACCGATGGCCGCGTGGTCGAGCTGTCATTCCGGCCGTTCGAAATCCGCACCCTCCGGCTGGCGCGAGCCGCGCGGCGGCCCTAGGCGTCGAGGGTCATGAACAGGCTGTTGAGGCCCTCGGCCAGCAGCGGGTGGGTGAAGATGGCGCTGGCCATGGCGGTGTAGGGGAGCTGGCCCAGCATGGCGACCTGGATGATCGTCATGATCTCGCCGCCCTCGGCGCCGAGCACGGCGGCGCCGAGGATCTGCCCGGTATCCGCGTCGATGACGGCTTTCATGAAGCCGCGCGTCTCCCCGGTCTCCAGGGCCCGGACGACGGCGCTCATCGGCAGCTTCGCGACGCGGACCGCGCGGCCTTGCTCCCTGGCCTGCCGCTCGGTCAGGCCGACGCGGCCGAGCTGCGGGTCGATGAACACGGTGTAGGGGATCATCCGGTCGCGCGTGCCAACCTTCTCGCCGCCGAGAAGGTTGGCCCGCATGATCCGGTAATCGTCGTAGGAAAGGTGGGTGAAGGCCGGGCCGCCCTTGACGTCCCCCATGGCGTAGACGCCGGGGACGGAGGTTTCCAGGTACTCATCGACCTCGATGAAGCCCTGGTCGCTGAGCCCGATGCCGGCCGCGGCCGGCGCGAGCGCCTCGGTGTTGGGGACGCGGCCGATGGCCGACAGCAGGTGGGAGCCCTCCAGCTGCTGCTCGCCGTCCGGCGCCCGAACTCCAGGCCGATGTAGCCCCCGCCCAGGATGACCAGGTGCTCCGGGAGAGTGCCCAGCTCCATGATCGACGCGGAGTCCAGGACCGGGACATCCTGCGCGCCGCTGATCGCCAGCGGCCGGGGCCTGGTGCCGGTGTCAATGACGATCACCGGCGCGCTGATCTCCCGGGTCCCGCCGTTCGTCAGGGCGATCTCGACTGCCTTCGGCCCGGTGAAATGGGCCTCGCCCTCGATCAGGTCGAGCCCGTCCAGGGCTAGATGGATGATTCCAGGGATTGTGTGACGGTCAGTGGTCATAGGCGATCAGGGACCGCTTGACCGGCTGGGCGGTCTTGTCGTTGTGCCAGATCGCGGCGGTGAGGGCCAGGATCCTGGCCA
>JBOHCO010000969.1:0-2001 GCA_050698895.1 Streptosporangiaceae bacterium | reverse complement strand
GCCAGCAGCTCGCTGGCGTAGGCCGCGACCATCGGGTCATGATCCACGTACACCACGTGCGCCCGCGGCGCGACCTTGTGCACCACGTCATGAGTGTTGTCGCGGGTGGGCAGGCCCGAGCCGATGTCGATGAACTGCCGGACGCCCGCCTGGTCGGCCAGCCAGGCGGCGGCCCGCTGATGGAAGGCGCGGTTGGCCCAGACGCCGTCCTCCAGGTCGGGCACCGCCGCCCGGAACCGGTCGCCCAGCTCGCGGTCCACCGCGAGGTTGTGCGACCCGCCCAGGTAGTAGTCGTAGAGCCGGGCCGGGCTAGGCCGACTGGCATCCACGCCGGGCGGCACATGCTCCGACGGGCTCTCCTCGGCCATCTCGCCTCCAGGGGACAACGGACAGATCACCAGCCACGCAACGCCAGCCGCGCCGCTGTCGCGTCGTCACGGCGCTTGTGGTCTGCGGCTTTGCGGTCCCCCACCGGCCGACGGCGGCCCACGGCATGCTGCACGCCTGGATATGGCGTGGAGAGCGTGGCACCCCCGGCAAACCCCTCGACAGCTGGCCCGCCACGGAGGCCCAATCCTCCGTTGAGCGGGCATTCATATAGTAACCCTTCCAAACATACGAGGCCGACCCGCTCCCGGCCAGTGAATAACGGCCGGTCAGGCACCGTGACCAGGCGCATTCGCAGCGCGATTCCCCAGCTCAGGGTCATTCCCTGGCGCCGGGCCATTCCGCCCCACCAGGCCATTCCCGCCCGGCCGCGTCGCGTCGCCCCGGCGGGTAAGCAGCCCGGACTACCCTGCACGGCAGAAGCAGTCCGCGAGATGGTCGTTCACGATCCCGCACGCCTGCATGGTCGCGTAGGCCGTGACCGGGCCGGTGAACCTGAATCCGTTCCGGCGCAGGTCGGCCGACAGGGCCTTGCCCGCGGGCGTGGAGGCGGGCACGTCGGCCAGGGTGGCCGGGGCCGGCTGGTGGTCGCCGGCGTACTTCCAGACCAGCGCGGCCAGGCCGCCGGGCAGGTCCAGCGCGGCCCGGGCGTTGGCGATGGCCGCCTCGATCTTGGCCCGGTTGCGCACGATGCCCGCGTCGGCCATGAGCCGGGCCTCGTCATCGGCCCCGTACGCGGCCACGGTCTCCATGTCGAACCCCTGGAAGGCGGCCCGGAAGTTCTCCCGCTTGCGCAGGATCGTCAGCCAGGACAGGCCCGACTGGAAGGCCTCCAGGCACAGGCGCTCGTACAGGCCGCGGTCGTCGCGGATGGGGCGGCCCCATTCGTCGTCGTGGTAGCCGATGTACTCGGTGGTGCTCAGCGCCCACGGACATCGCAGCTCGCCGTCGGGCCCGGGGATCGCGGTGGTCGGCCGGTCGCTCACGGCTGTCCTATCTCATGCTCGGCGGGGCCGGCCTCACCGTCGGTGCCGCGCGCCTCGGCGGTTTCCTCGCCGGCCGGGCCGGGCTCGGGCTGGTCAGCGGGCTCGGGCCAGGCAGCGGATGGCGCGGGGTAGTCATGGTCATGGTCATGGTCGCGGTCGTAGTCGTGGTCAGAGCCCGACCACAGGTCGGAGTTGGGGCGGCCTTCTGACTCGTGGTGGTCGCCCCGGCCGGGCCAGACGGGTGACTCGGCTCCGGGCTCGGGCTGGGGCTGGGGCTCGGGCTCGGCGTAAGGCTCAGGCTCCGGCCAGGCGGCCGGCTCGGCGTCAGCCCCGGGCGCCGCCCGGCTGGCGGACTCAGGCCGGCCCTCGTCCTCGGCGTACGCCTCAGAGTCCCGCCAGTCAGCGGACTCAGCCCCGCCCGCAGACCCGGCGTACGCCTCAGAGTCCCGCCAGTCAGCGGACTCAGCCCGGCCCGCAGGCCCGGCATGGGCCCCGGGCTCTGGCCAGTCGGAAGGATCGGCCCGGCGCTCGGGAGCGGCATAGGCCTCGGGCCCGGCCCAGCCCGCGGCCTCAGGCTCGCCGGCCCGGCCGGCATCGCCGTCGGGACCGGGCCGACCGGATGTCTCAG
>JBOHCO010000968.1:0-1234 GCA_050698895.1 Streptosporangiaceae bacterium | reverse complement strand
CGCCGCGGGCGGCCAGCACGGTGGTGACGGGGTGCTGGGCCAGCCAGTCGATCTCGAGGTCGGGGTGCAGCTTGCGCAGCTCGTCGGCGATGGCGACGTCGCGCTGGGCGTGGCCCAGGCCGATGGGTGAGGAGATGTACAGGGCCCGCCGGCCGCGCGCCCGGCCCGGCCGCCAGCGCAGCGGCGGCGGCTGCGCCGGGCAGGCGAAGTCCCGCAGGATGAGGTTGGTCCGGACGGGGTCGAGCAGGTGCGGCCCGTGGCCGGAGCCCTCCATCATGATCAGCTTCGCGCCGGGGATGGCAGCGGCGACAGCCGGGCCGCGGGCCGGGCCCACGATGGCGTCTTCAGATCCTTGAATAACGATCGCTGGGCACCGCACGCGGCCGCACAGGCGCAGCGCGGTCTCCCGGTCGTTGGTCCACTCGGCGTCCATGCCGCGCAGGATGGTCAGCGGGTCGGTCTCCAGTCCCCACGCGACAGCGTCCTCGATCTGCTTGGTGGAGTGCGGCTCGGTGAACGCCCGGGCGAAGAACCACTCCAGGAACCCGGGCCAGTCGCGCAGCCAGTAGTGCCGGTTCCACTTGGCCCAGCCGTCCTCGGTCTCCAGCTCGGCGTCGAACGAATACGGCCCTTCCGCCTCGGCGGGCTCCTCGCTGACCTGCAGGTCGGGGGCGATCATGACCAGGCCCGTGACGCGCTCGGGGTGCTCGGCGGCCAGCACCAGCTCCTCCCCGGCGCCGCACCAGGCGACGACGACGGCGCGGTCGATGGCGAGCTGGTCGAGCACGGCCAGCGCGTCGCCGGCCCGGGCCCGCCGGTCATAGGCGCGCACGTCCGCGGGCCGGCCGGACCGCCCGTTACCGCGCGGGTCGAAGGTGATCACCTGGGCGTGCCGGGCCAGGTAAGGGATCTGGGCCCGCCACGCTCTCGAGTGCACGATCTCCCACGAGGGCATGAGCAGGATGGCCTGGTCTCCGTCCCCGTAGGACTCGTAGTAGACGCGCACGCCGTCGCGGTCCAGGTATCCCGAGATGTCGGGATAGCGGGCCCGGCTCTGCTCGCGCTCCGCGCTTCTTGCTGTTATCAGCCCCGATGCGGCGCTTCTTGCTGTTATCAGATGCTTGTCGCCGATCGAGCGAGCATCCGGCACGCCGACCGCGGCGCCCCGCACGCCCGCGGCACCCGGCACGCCGACCGCGGCGCCCGGCACGCCGACCGCGTCGCCCGGCACGCC
>JBOHCO010000967.1:0-2317 GCA_050698895.1 Streptosporangiaceae bacterium | reverse complement strand
GGACCAGGGCAGCGACTGCTAGCTTGCCCGGCTGGGCCGGGCTAGGCCTTGACGACCGCGCCGGTGATCGGGTTCAGGATGAGCTTGGCGAAGTGCGGACGGGTCTTGAGGTCCAGCACGCCGCCCTTGGCGTCCAGGCTGCCGGAGACCTTGTCGAACGAGCCGCCGGGGAGCCTCTCCCCGTGCAGCCAGTTGTCCTCGATGAACCGGATGATCGAGGCCTGGTCGGTGAGGTTGTGGCTGACGTAGTTCTGCCGGGTGTAGGGCGAGATGACCACCAGCGGCAGGCGCGGGCCGAAGCCGCAGCGGTCGTCGCGGCCGCCCAGGCCGACCTTCCTGGACTCGCACAGGGCGGTGTCGACGGTGGAGTCGTGGGAGCCGTTGACGATCGGCGACTTCTGGTGGTCGTACCAGCCGTCGGAGTCGTCGTAGGTGATCACGATCGCGGTCGACTTCCAGAACGGCGAGGACTCGATCGCGTTGACAGTCCTGACGATGAAGTGCTGCTCGTCCAGCGGGTCGGAGTTGCCCGGGTGAGCGTCCTGGTAGGCCGCGGCCTTCAGGAAGCTGACGGCGGGCAGGTTGCCGTGGGTCAGCGTCTTGTAGAACAGCGACAGGTCGTACTGGTGGTTGGCCCGGTCGGTGCGGCCGATCGCGGCCTCAGAAGTCGGCGCCAGGTGCATCGGGTTGGCGGTCGACTTGTAGTACTGGAACGGGTCGTGGTGCGGCGAGTAGTCCGCGACCTCGGTCCTGCCGATGTTCTCGTGCTCGGCACCGCAGACCGGCAGCCCGCCCGAGGTCTTCGAGGTCGGCGCGAACCCGCCCTGGAACCAGCCCCAGGTGACGTGCCGGGCGTTCAGCAGGTTGCCGATGTTCTTGCCGGTCATGACGCCAACCGGGTTGGTGCTGGTGTGGCTGCCGTCGGAGCAGCCGTCGTAGAACGGGTCGAGGTCACCATAGATGGTGCCGACGCCGCTGGAGTCCAGCGAGCCGACGGCGCTCGGGTCGGCGGTCTTCTTGCCCGTGGTCGGGTCGACCGCGTAGCCGCCGCCGTCGTCACCGGAGGCCAGGTTGAGCGCGCCCGGGGTGGACGGCCCGAAGTTGGCGTCGTAGTTGTTGTCGCTCATCGCGTAGTGCTGCGCGTAGTTCCACAGCCCGGTGACCGTGTTGCCGTCGTAGTAGTCCATGACGATGCCGGGCGGGCCGAACTCGCCGGTGCACAAGTCCGACTGCGTGTCCTGGACGAACTTGTCCATCTTGCCGCCGTCGAACGCCGCCTGCTCCGCCGCGTAGGCGTGGTTCTGGTCGCAGGTCAGCGCCTCGGAATGGGTCAGCCGCTGCGGGTTGAACTCGTTCGGGTTGTGGGTCAGCAGCTTCTTGGTCAGGCCGTTGACCTTGGGCGTGCCCTTCTTGGCCACGAACTTCGTGCCGTCGGTGTTCGCGGCGTTGGGGTAGGTGCCGAAGTAGTGGTCGAACGACTCGTTCTCGCCGAAGAGGACCACCACGTGCTTGATCGGCGTCCTGGTCGGCGCCAGGAGCCGGTACGCGCTGGCCGGCGCGGTGGCGGGCACGTGAACCGACTTGAATGCCGTCGTCGACGTCGTGCTGGCGCCCGCCATGGACACGCTCACCGCGGCGGTCGTGCCGAGCGCCCCGGCGGCGACTACCGCCGCGAGGAGCCGGACCCGCCCTCGCCGGGCGCGGCCGGGAGCCGCGCCGTTGCCTGGGCCTTCGCCCATTCCGTCCTCCATGTTGTAGATCCCCTGGGGATGACCAACTGAGACTCGCCTAGCGGGGTGACCAGGCGAAGGCTCATCCTTTACGGAATGGCAAACTAGGAACCAAGGTTGGGCCGGGCATTGGCCTGCTGTCAATCATGTGAGCAGGCCGCGGCCCAGGAAGTCGCGGCTGTCGAGCACGCCGGGCAGCGCGAAGAAGTACCCGCCGCCGAACGGGCTGATGTAGTCGGCCAGCGGCTCGCCGATGAGCCGGGTCTGCACGGTCTCGAACTGGCGCCTGATGTCCTGCTGGTAGCAGGTGAAGACCAGTCCCATGTCCAGGTTGCCGACGAAGTCGATGCCGCGGTCATAGTTCCAGGCCCGGCGCAGGATCCGGCTGGAGGCGGTCTGCGGGGTCCGCGGGTTGGCCAGCCGGATGTGCGCGGTCAGCGGGATGACCGCGCCGGTCGGGTCCAGGGCGTAGTCCGGGACGGAGTGCTCCCGGTTGCCGTCCAGCGGCGCCCCGGTGTCCCGGCGGCGGCCGAACATCCGCTCCTGCTCCTCGACCGACACCCGGTCCCAGAACTCGACCAGCATCC
>JBOHCO010000966.1:0-4482 GCA_050698895.1 Streptosporangiaceae bacterium | reverse complement strand
ATGTAGAACCCGCCGGCGGTCGGCGTGCTCGCGCAGGCGGCCAGCAGCGGCGGCAGGGTGCCGTCCGCCCAGCCCTGCTCGTACAGCGGAAGCTGGGCCTCCAGCGTGGCCGCCGAGGAGTTCGCGCCGTGCAGCACCAGCAGCAGCGGCAGCCGCTCGCCGCCGGTCCAGCCCGGCGGCGTGAGCACCCGGTACTGGACCGGGCTGCGGGCCGCGGCTGACTCGTAGCTTCCCTGGTGAACACCGGTGTGAGGCACGCCCGAGCGTCTCATGACGGCCGCCGGCCGGACCAGCGCTTTAACGGTCTCCCAGTGAGGCTCTGCCTCTGACCGCCGAGGCCGGGGCCGGCCTGGACTGGCTGGTCCGGTCAGGCTAGCGGCATGGCTGCAACGTTGACGGTGAATGACCTGCTGGACGGGCATGTGGCGCTGGATCTCGAGTGCCTGGACCGGGTCTATCTCAACGGCTACGTACCGAGCCTGCAGGTCGGTGGCCAGGTGGCGTTGTTCATGACCCAGCACCTGGGCTGCCCGATCCCGTCACCGGCGATCATGGAGAAGATGGGTACGCGATGATGTCGGACCATCCGCTCGGCCGGGCCATGGCCGAGGCCGGCCTGGAGCCGGGCCCGAACAGCCCCCCGGTCGAGCCGGAACCTCGGCGCGGCGGACGAGACCGGCGATGCGCGCAGCCATCTCGGGCCAGAGTTCGCGCGGCAGGCTGTGCCCCATGCCGTCGAACACCACCAGCGCGGCGCCCGGGATGACGGCGGCCGTGGCCCGGCCGCCGCTGACGTCGCACGCGCCTGCAGGTCCGCCTGGCCCGCCGCGCGGTCGCCCGTGGTGGACATCATCGAGGTCCGCCCACGAGCAGCAGCGCCGGCGGGTCCTGGAGCTCGCCGCAGCGCTCGTAGGCGATGTCAATGCCGGCCGGGCCGACGTTCCGGGCCTTCTCTTCGGTCACCGTCACTTCACTTCGCAGCCCGCGGTCAGCCTCCCTTGGAGACATCCTCAACCATGTGGTTGACGGTTGCGGTGCGAGTGGGCTACTGTCAACCGTATGGTTGATGATCAGCTGGTCATGGACGAGGTGTTCCACGCCCTGGCCAGCCGGCCCCGGCGGGACATGCTCGGCCGCCTGGCCGTCGGGCCGCTCACCGTCGGCCAGCTCGCCGCGCCGCTGGCCATGTCGCTGGCCGCGGCGGCCAAGCACGTGCAGGTGCTCGAGCGAGCCGGGCTGCTGCACCGGACCATCGACGGTCGCCGGCACATCTGCCGCCTGGAGCCCGGGCCGCTCGCCTCGGCCCAGGCCTGGCTGGCCTTCTACGAGCCCTTCTGGACCGAGCGGCTGGACGCCCTCGACGACATGTTCCGGACCGGGCCCGCCCACGACGAGGAGCAGTGATGAACCTGACCGCACCGCACGCCGCCGTCCGCCTCGAGCGCACCATCCCGGCCCCGCCCGGCCAGGTCTACCGGGCCTGGCTCGACCCCGGGCGGCTGGCCCGCTGGATGAACCCCGGCCCGCTGACCGTCAGCCGGGCCGAGGTCGATGAGCGGGTCGGCGGTTACTACCGGATCTGGCATGCCGACGCTTCCGGGGCCGAGATCGGCGGCTTCGACTGCGAGCTGACCGAACTGGTCCCCGGCCAGCGCATCGTGTTCCGCTGGGGCTTCGTCGGGGCCGCCCGGCGCAGCGGCCCGGCCTTCGACTCCCGGCTGACCGTGACGCTGCGCGAAGCTCCCGGCGGCGCGACCCAGCTGACCCTGGTCCATGAGCGCCTGGACGACCTGGCCGCCGCGCTGCCCGACGTCGCCGCCAACGTCGGCCCGGGCTGGGACGACGCCCTGGCCAAGCTGGCCGGCCTGGCCGGCCGCGATCCCGCCGGACCCGGCGACGCGGCGGTCGCCGACCTCAGCCTGCCCGAGGCCGAGGACCTGCTGCGCTGGCAGCCGCTGGCCCGGCTGGCCTACTCCGGGCCGGACGGCTTCCCGCGGGTGGTCCCCGTCGGGTTCCTGTGGCGCGACGGCCAGCTCATCGTCTGCACCGCGACGACCGCGCCCAAGGTCCGGGCGCTGTCCGCCCGGCCGCACGTCGCCCTGACCATCGACACCGACAACGGCACCGGCAGCAGGGAACTGCTCGTGCGCGGCGTGGCCAGCACCGAGATCGTGGACGGGGTGCCCGCCGAGTACCTTGAGGCGGCGGCCAAGACCATGCCCGCCGAGCAGCACCAGCAGTTCGCGGCTCAGGTGCGGTCGGTCTACCCGCAGATGGCGCGCATCTCCATCGCGCCGCGCTGGGCCAGGTACTTCGACTTCGGCGCCGGCCGCGTCCCGGAGTTCCTGCGCCAGCTCGGCCCCGGCCGCTAGCTCCGGCTGCTCCACGGATAGACGCGGGGCCCGCCGCGTGCTAGGGACGAGGGACGGGCCAGCCGCCCGGGCCCGGCATCCAGGCGCCGGGCCGAGCGGCGGCCTGCCGAGGAGGCACGCATGACCCCCGGTCGAGTCAGCCGGAGGAGCCTGCTGGCCGGAGCCGGCATCCTGGCGGGCTCCGCCCTGGCCGGGGACCTGATCGCGGACCACCTGCGCGAGGCCGGGACGCTCGCCGCGGCCAGGGCACCGAGCCCGAGCCTGGCCAGGGTGCCCGGCACCGGGTACGTCCCGGACGGAGTCGCCGGGCTCGCGGCCGCGTTCCCGCGCCCGGCGGTGCGGCTGCTGGACAGCCCGTTCCGCGCCAACCAGGAACGCAACACCAGCTACCTGCTGTTCGTCGACCCCGACCGGCTGCTGCACACCTTCCGGCTCAACTACGGCCTGCCGTCGGCCGCCCGCCCGTGCGGCGGGTGGGAGCGACCCCAGTGCGAGGTGCGCGGGCACACCACGGGCCACCTTCTGTCGGCGCTCGCCCTGACCTACGCCGGCACGGCGAGCCAGGCGGCGCTGGACAAAGGTCGTTACCTGGTGGAAAGCCTGGCCCGCTGCCAGGCGGAGGCCGGGCGGGCCGGCTTTCACGAGGGCTACCTGTCGGCCTTCCCCGAGACCTTCTTCGACCGGCTGGAGGCCGGCCAGCCCGTCTGGTCGCCGTACTACATGATCCACAAGTACCTCGCGGGCCTCATCGACCAGTACGAGCTGGCCGGGAACACCCGGGCGATCGAGGTCGCGGCCCGGCTGGCGGACTGGGTGTGCTGGCGCACCGGGCGCCTGTCGTACGCGCACATGCAGCGGATCCTGGTCGTCGAGTACGGCGGCATCGCCGAGGCGCTGGCCAACCTTTACCGGCTCACCGGTCAGGACAGGTACCTGGCCGCCGCGCAGCGCTTTGACGACGCCGCCCTGCTCGGCCCGCTGGCGGCCGGGCAGGACCGCCTCAGCGGGGTGCACGCCAACATGACCGTGCCCAAGATCATCGCGGCCGTGCGGATGTGGGAGGAGACCGGCCGGCGCCGCTACCGGGACGTCGCCGAGCACTTCTGGCGGATCGTCACCCAGCACCACTCCTACATCATCGGCGGGTCCAGCAACCACGAGCACTGGCACGAGCCCGACGTGATCGCCGGCCAGCTCTCCAACCGGACCTGCGAGAACTGCGTCAGCTACAACATGCTCAAGCTGACCAGGCTGCTGCACTTCCACGAGCCCGAGCGGACTGACCTGCTCGACCACTACGAGCGTGCCCTGCTCAACCAGATGCTCGGCGAGCAGGATCCCGACTCGCCGCACGGGTTCAACGAGTACTACTACGGGCTCTCACCAGGCGCGTTCAAGCAGCAGCCGCTGAACTACTTCCCGGACGCCAGCCCCGACGTGTACTCCACCAACTACGACGACTTCACCTGTGACAACGCCACCGGCATGGAGACCCAGGCCACGTTCGCCGGCACCATCTACTCGCGGGACGCCGACGGCCTGCTCGTCAACCTGTTCATCCCGTCCGAGCTGACCTGGGCCGAGAAGGGGATCACGCTGCGCCAGGTCACCCGCTTCCCCGACCAGCCGGGAACCCGGCTCCACGTGGTGGCCGGCCAGGCCGACACGACGGTCCGCGTCCGCGTCCCGGCCTGGGTCGCCGGGACCTCGACGGCCCGGCTGAACGACCGCCCGGTCGGCCGCCCGGCCCGGCCCGGCAGCTGGCTGGCCGTGCGGCGGCGCTGGCGCGCGGGCGACCGCCTGGACGTCAGCCTGCCGATGCGCCTGGACCTGCATCCCACCCCCGACGACCCCGCCGTGCAGGCGGTCACCTACGGCCCGGTCGTCCTGAACGGCGCCTACGGCGACCGCGCGATCACCGCGATGCCGAAGCTGGACACCGGCTCGCTGACGCCGGCCGGGGCCGGGCCCCTGACCTTCGCGGCGCGGGCCGACGGTGAGCCGGTCACGCTGATCCCCACCGCCCGGACCCACCACCAGCACTACAACGTCTACTGGCGGACCTGACCGGCTGTCATCGGCATTCCGGGCGCCCGGCCGGTTACGCTGC
>JBOHCO010000965.1:0-3079 GCA_050698895.1 Streptosporangiaceae bacterium | reverse complement strand
GGCCGGGCGGGACGGCGCGCCGCGCGGCGGTGACCCGCCACGCGAGCGCGGCGGCGACAGCCGCCGAGCAGCCGATGCCGAGGTACAGCAGGCCGCCGCGCTGCATGTCGGTGGCCGATCCGATGCTGTGCGCGAACGCCACGGGCCAGGTCAGGTAGGCCAGCCAGTGCACGACCCGCCAGGTGCGGCGGCCGATGCGGCCGCGCAGCAGGCTGGTCACGATCAGCGCGGCCATCAGGTCCAGCGAGACGGCGCCCAGGCCGAGCCAGAACGCCTCGTAGTGCGACACGAACGGCACCACGGAGGCGACGATCCCGATGGAGACGAACGGGTCGGCGATGGCGGTGGCCACGTGGACCGCGACGAACACCGCGGCCAGCAGCGACACGCTGCGGTGCAGGCTCGTGGCGCCGAACCGGGGCAGGCCGGGCAGCCGGCCCTGCCGGTTGACCAGGATGCCCAGCACCATCACGGCGGTCAGCAGCAGAAGCGCCACGACGCCGGTGGCCCGGCTCGCGTACCACAGTGCTGTGCTTGAGGTAATTCCGTTCACCAGTGCTTCTCCGCCCGAATCTGGTCTGCCGGCCGGGGACTGCGGCCCAGCTTTCGTGACTGTGAGCATGCCGGGCCGGGCGCTGGAGGAGATCTGGGCTACCTCTGTGCGGCCTCTGAACGCGATGATCATGCGTCTGGTTGCCAAGATGATCATGCGTCTGGTTGCCAACTGGCATGTATGGCGGCGTGCGCACCTCTACGATTAACAGGTGATTATCTGGCTGAACGGGACCTTCGGCGTTGGCAAGACATCAACGGCGGATCGGCTCGCGGCCCTGATTCCTGACGGCCGCGTGTTCGACCCCGAGACGGTCGGAGCCATGCTCAGGGCCAATCTCGCCGACCGCCCAGTTTCTGACTTCCAGGACTGGCCGGCCTGGCCGCCGGTGGTCGCGGCCGCGCTTATCGAGATCACCCGCATGACGGGCCAGAACGTCATCGCCCCGCAGACCGTGCTCAAGCGCGAGCACCTGGACCAGGTACTGGTCCCGCTGCGGGTAGCCGGGCTGGAGGTGTTCCAGGTACTGCTGGACGCCGACGAGGCGGTGCTGCGTAGCCGGATCGAGGGCTCGGACGAGGCCATGGCCTGGCGGCTGGACCACCTGGACGAGTACAAGGCGGCCCGGTCGTGGATGGCGGAAATGGCTGACCTGGTCGTCGACACGGTCGCGTCGACGCCGCCCCAGATCGCCCGGCGGATCCTGGCCGGGCTTCCTGGCCTTCAGGCTAAGGGGGGCCCGGCGAAGGCGGACGGCGTCAAGGCCAACGGTGCCAAGCCGGACGGTGCCAAGCCGGACGGGGCCAAGCCTGGCGTGCGGGCGAAGACGGACGCCGCGGCCCGGCCGGACACGCCGGCTAAGCCGAGTGCGCCGGCTAAGCCAAGTGCCGCGGCCAAGCCGGACTCCGCAGCTATGCCGGACTCCGCAGCTATGCCGGACTCCGCGGCCGAGCCGGACTCCGCGGCCGAGCCGGACTCCGCGGCCGAGCCGGACTCCGCGGCCAAGGCCGACCCCCCGGCCAAGGTCGACTCAGCGGCGCAGGCGGACTCCGTGGCGGAGCCCGACGCCGCGGCGGCGCCGGACACCGGGGACGCCGCGGCCAAGCCGGACTCCGCGCCGCAGCGCGAGACAGCGCTCGCCGACAAATAGGATCTGGCCGCCGCGCTGGCCGCGCGGTTTTCCCAGCCCGGGCACCTACAATGGCCGCTTCGGGAGAGGGGAAGCCGGTGGCGATACGCCGGCCGAGGTTCCGGGGCCAGCCGTTGCTGTCCGCGTCCCTGCGCCGGCCAGCCGGCCTGCTCATCGCGGCGTGCGCGATCGTCATCGCCACGCTGGGCGCGCTGACCGCGCATCAGGCCCAGGCCGACTCGGTGGACGCCCGGATCGACGCGCCCATCATTGCCCGGCTCGGAAGCCACCAGCATGCCGCCATGCTCGTGGTCGACATCGGCAACCAGCACACGATCACGATCATCTGCGTGCTGCTCGTGCTGGCCTGTCTGGCCTTCCGGCGGCCGCGCAGCGCGCTGCTGGTGGCGGTGGCCGTGCCGCTGGCCAGCGTGCTTACCGAGGACGTGCTGAAGCCGCTGTCCGGCCGGACGCTGGGCGGCGGGCTGTCGTTCCCCAGCGGGCACGAGACCGCTGTCTCGTCCGTCGCCGTGGCGGCCATCGTGGTCCTGATCGGGCCGGCCCGGCCGTCGCTGCCCGCCGCGCTGCGCTGGACGCTGGCGGCGGTGGCGGCGATCGCGACGGCCGTGGTGGCGCCGGCGCTGGTGGCCGTGCACTTCCACTACTTCACCGACACCATCGGAGGAGCGGCGGTCGGCACCGGCACGGTGCTGGCCACCGCGCTGGGCCTGGACGCCCTGACCGCCTGGCTGGCCCGGACCAGGGCGGCCAGGGACGGCGTAGCCGAGCCCGCCTCGGCCGAGGACGGAATGACGGCGGCCGGCCGGAGGTTGCCACCAGCATGACGTCAGGACACCAGATCACGATCACGCCCGCGAACGCGCACATCGAGGTCACGGTTGACGGCGAGAAGCTGGCCGAGTCCAGCCGCGCTGTCATCCTGGAGGAGACCGGGCTGCCGGCCCGCTACTACCTGCCCCGTGAGGATGTCCGCACGGACTTGCTCCGGCCCACCGCGACCCAGAGCACCTGCCCGTACAAGGGGCAGGCGGCCTACTGGTCGGCCCAGGTCGGCGGCCAGGTCCACGACGACATCGTGTGGAGCTACGACTCGCCCATCCCGGAGGCCGCGGGCATCGCCGGGCTCATGTGCTTCTGGACCGAGCGCGGCGCCAGCCTGACCGTCGACGGCGCCGCCCAGCCGGCCTGAGCCGCCACTTCGGTGAGCGGGCCACCCTCACTGACGCCGGCGCCAGGCCCGACCGCCGCGGACGTAGTAACTACCTGTTGGCTTTGATCGGGTTGCTGAAGGAACGTCCTCCTGCTGTGATGACGGGCTTCAGATCCCAGGACAGCAGGAGGACGTTCGTGGCTCAGGGTAGCGGGCTGACGCGAGG
>JBOHCO010000964.1:0-2384 GCA_050698895.1 Streptosporangiaceae bacterium | reverse complement strand
GCCCGGTCGCGCCCCCCCGGCCGCCGTCCCGCCCGATGTCATACCTGGGCGTGTACGAGCCATCGTCGCCCGCCTCGTTCTCCGGGGTGGCGAGGTTCGCCTCGGCGGTGCGGGCCAAGCCGAACCTCGCGCTGTACTACAGCGGCTGGGGCGAGCCCTTTCCGACCCGGTTCGCCGAGGCCGCCTACCAGCACGGCGCGGAGCCGTACGTCGATGTCGACCCCAGCCACATCAGCCTGGCGTCGATCGCCGGCGGCCTGAGCGACGACTACAGCCTGGCGTCACCTCGTGATGATCTTCCGCCAGTCCGGGGCCGGCAACGTGACCTGGCTGTGGACCGTGAACCGCGAGGCGAGCGGCGAGGGGCCGATCAAGGACTGGTGGCCCGGCCGCTCATACGTGGACTGGGTCGGTATCGACGGGTACTACCTCCATCCCGCCGACACCTTCGCCAGCGTCTTCGGCGCCACCATCGCCGCCATCCGCGCGCTGACCTCCCAGCCCATCCTCATCTCGGAGACCGGGGTCGGCGAGGTGGCCGGCCAGGCGGCCAGGATCCCGAACCTGTTCGCCGGGCTCCGCCGGCGCCACCTGCTCGGCCTCGTCTGGTTCGACAAGCGCCAGCATCAGGGCATCGATCATCAGGACTGGCGCATCGAGGGCCACCGGGCCGCCGTCCTGGCCTTCCGGCGCGCCGCCCGGGCGTTCCGCGGCCTGGCCCGGCCCGACCACCGCCACCTGCCCCCGTCGGCTTAGCCTCAGCCAGGCTAGGCCCCGGCCAGCAGCGGCCGGAGCTTGATGATCTGCTCAAGCTGCTCGCGCTGGCTGGCCAGGCTGGTCGTCGCGATGCGGACCGCCAGGTGCCGCGCCCCGGCGGCCACGTAGCCGCGCAGTCGCTCGGCCACCAGCTCGGGCGGCCCGGCCGCCAGGGCCTGGATCGTCTCCAGCTGCGCCAGCGGCAGCCCGTAGCTGGCCCGGCTGAACTCCTCCAGCAAGTCGCGGCCGCGGTCCGCCGAGTCGGTGACCACCACGGACACGAACAGCGCGGGCGTGATGTCCTCGGCCCGCCGCCCGGCCCCGGCGGCTGCCCGGCGCACCGCCGCCAGCCCGTCCCGGTACGCCTCCGGCGCGGGCGGATACGGCAGCCACCCGTCATACCGTCGCCCGACCCGCTCCAGCGCCGCG
Source organism: Streptosporangiaceae bacterium (assembly GCA_050698895.1). Lineage (GTDB taxonomy): Bacteria > Actinomycetota > Actinomycetes > Streptosporangiales > Streptosporangiaceae > DASUBV01. The sequence continues at coordinate 1,199 of JBOHCO010000964.1, read as the reverse complement.
GGCGAGGCCCCGCCGAGCCAGATCGGGGGACCGCCCGGCCGGGCTGGCGCCGTCATCACCGGAAGCTCATCGAAGCTGAGCAGCTCCCCGTGGAACGACGTGTCCTGCGGCCCGGACCACAGCTGCCGCCACAGGGCCACCGTCTCCTCCAGCCGGGTGAACCGGCGCTCCCACGGCACCTCCGACAGCCGGTGCTGCGGCTCCCCGAACGCGCCGGGGAACCCCGCGCCGACGGTGACCACCAGCCGCCCGCCGGACAGCACGTCCAGGGACGCCAGGGCCTGCGCCGTCTGGACCGGGCGGCGCAGCACCGGCAGCAGCGCCGCGGTGCCGAGCGTGATGGTCCTGGTTACCGACGTGGCGGCGGCCAGCATGGTCAGCGCCTCGATGCGGGGGCTGAGCAGGCCGTCGTTTACCCACAGCGAGGAGTAGCCCAGCTCCTCGGCCTGCACCGCGAAGTCCACTAGCTCGCGCGGGTCCGCGCCCGCGCCCCACTGCGCCTGGCCGACCGGGGCCAGCACGCCGAGCCGGATGTCCTCTTCCAGGTCCAATTCCATGTCCATGCCCGCCATCGTGTGATCGGCCGTGACCAGCGGCAATTCCCTCCAGGGAATCGCGGACTGTCGGCGGCGCAGGCTAGAACGGATGCTGTGGACTTCCCTCAGGCCCTGCGCGACCGCCGGGCCAGCCGGCGGCTGAGCCAGCTCGATCTGGCCATCCGGGCGGGCACCACCCAGCGCCACCTCAGCTTCATCGAGAGCGGCCGGTCGGTGCCCGGCCGGGAGATGGTCGTCCGGCTCGGCGAGTCCCTCGGGCTCCCGCTGCGGGAGCGCAACGAGCTGCTGCTCGCGGCCGGCTTCGCGCCCGCCTACGCGGAAACCCCGCTGGACGGCGCCGGGCTGGCCCCGGTCCGTTCCGCGCTCGAGCACATCCTGGCCGCCCACCTGCCCTACCCGGCCATCATCGTGGACCGGCGCGGCGGCCTGGTCGGCACCAACGCCGCGCGGCCGATCCTGTTCGACGGCGCGAGCTGGCCGCCCTGCACGCCGAGCTCAGCGAGTACGTGCCCCCGGCCCGGCTCGGGCCCGGGCACCTGGGCTTCGCGGTCCCGCTCCAGCTCCGGTCGCGGCACGGTGAGCTGGCCCTGATGACCACCATCACCAGCTTCGCCACCGCGGTCGACGTCACGGTGTCTGAAC
>JBOHCO010000963.1:0-4451 GCA_050698895.1 Streptosporangiaceae bacterium | reverse complement strand
GGTTCCGGCCGCGAGCGGGCCGCCTGCGCCGTCCGCGCCGACACGTCCCGGCCGCCCGCCGCCTACCTGCTGCACGGCCAGGACCGGTCGCAGCTGGCGGCGAACCTGGCCCGGATCGCCGAGCTGGCCCGCTGGCTGTCCGATGCCGAGCTCACCGACCTGGCCGGCCAGCTTGGCCGGGACGCTCGCATCCAGGGCCCAGCCCGGGTCGCGATCGTGGCCCGCCATCAGGAGGAGCTCGCCCGCCGGGCCGGCGAGGCCATCGCCCTGCTCCCCGTCCTGCGCGACGGGCTGCTCGCCACCCGGCCCGGCATCTTCGCCGCCGAGAACGCCGACGGCCGCGTCACCCTGCTGCTGTCCGACGACCCGGCCCCGGCCGCCCTGGCCGGCGGCCCGGTCAGCGGTCCGGTTAGCGGTCCGGTCAGCGGTCCGGTTGACGACACCGTCAGCGGCGCCCAGCTCGCCCCTACCCGGGTCGCCAGCCGGCGGGCCCGCAACGCCCGCCCCGCCGGCGCCCGCCTGCCCAGGGACATCGACTCTTCTCCGGAGCCCATCTGCCGGCTGCTGGCCACCCTGCGCTGGTTCGAGGCCCTCGACGTCAGCGCCACCGCGATCGTCGGCCACGGCCTCGGCGAGATCGCCGGGCTGGCCTGGGCCGGCGTGCTCAGCGAAGCCGATGTGGTCGAGATCGCCGCCCTGCGCGCCGAGTACCTCAGCGGGCCCGCCGTCCGGGTACTGCCCGCCAGCGGCCGGCACGCCGGCCGCCACCGCGACGCCGACCCCGTCCCGGCCTCCGATCCGCTGACCCTGCTCAGGGACGCCGTCGCCCAGTTCCGGTTCGGGCCGCCGCGACGCCGCCTGATCTCCACCCGCACCGGCCGCGAACTGGCCTCGGCCGGCGAGGTCATCGACCTGATCTGCGGTGGCTTCGCCGCCAAGGATCACCTCACCGAGGCCGTCGCCGCCGGGGCCGTCGGCGCCACCCTGCTGGTCGAGACCGGCCCGGGCCAGTTGCTGGCCGCCACCGCCGCCCAGGCCTGCCGCGTGCCCACGATCAGCATGGACCTCGGCGAGGCTCATGCCGGCCGGGCCGGGAGAACCTGGGCCGGAGCGGCCCTGTTCGCCGCCGGAGCCATCGGCCAGGTACTGCCGCTGTTCGCCGGCCAGCCGTCCCGGCCCATCGACATGTGGCGCGACCGCGTGTTCATCACCTCCGGCGCAGCCCCGGCCGGCGGCCCGGATCACGCCGGAATGTCAGAGGGCGCCCGTAGTCTCGACGTTGCCGCTCCGGTTCGGGGCGGTGGCCTGGAGGGCGCCGGCTCGGCGGGTGGCAGCGTTGCCGCAGCGCGGACTGGTCCGGATGCCCCGACGACCGGCGCGGGCGACGCCGCCACGCACCAGGCCCTTCCGGTCATACCGCCCGCCCGCCGGGAGATGACGCCGGCGAACCCAGGGCCGACCCAGACCGGCCAGCCAGGCCAGCCGGGCCCCGGCTTGACCAGCACCGCACCGTCCGGCGAAGCCGGGACATCCAGCCCGTTCCACTCGGCTGCCACGGGACAGCCAGCCGCCCCAGCCCAGCAGACGACTGCCCCTCACCCGGCCCACACCGCTGACCCAGCCAGGTCGGCTGCCCCAGCCACGTCCGCTGACACCGCAACATCGACTGATGCAGCCGGGTCGGCTGACGGGGCTACGCCGGCTGATGCGGTAGGCCCGGATGGCGCCGCGCACCCGGCCGACGCGGCCCAGCCGACGCGGCCAGCCGGCACGGCAGGACTGCCCGACGCCGCCCGGTCGACTGATGACGCAGGCGGGCTGGGCGACACGCCCCGGCGGGCCGAGGCAGCCGAGCCCGCTGACGAGATGCGGCCGGCCGAAGCTGCCGAGCCGGCAAACGCCGGCCAGCCGGCCGAAGCCGACCAGGCGAAAGCCACCGGACCAGCCGCTGCGACGGGACGGGCTGACCTGGTCCAGCCGACTGCCGGAACCCGACCGGTGGCGGCAGAAGCCACCACACCGACTGGCATTGCCCTGAACACCGGCGCGACGCGGCCAGGCTCCGCCTGGCCGCCGGCCAGGACGGGCCATTCCGCCCCGGCTGACGTGGCCCGCTCAGAAGGCGTGCTGCGGGCCGGCGCGTGGCGGCCGAAGGGCGGCGCGCGCTTCGGCGCGGGCGGGCCCGGGGGCGCGGGGCGGCTCGTGGAGGACACCGTGGACGGGGTCGACTCGTGGGTGCGGTGCTTCACCGAGGAGCTCCGTCCGGCACCCCGGCCGGCCGAGTCCGCCGACGGGCGGCCGTGGCGGATGCATATCGCGACGAAGAACGGACCCGGGCAGGACCTCGGGGCCTGGTTCGCGGCCGACGAGGCGGCGGACCGGACGCTGCTGGTCGCGGACGGCCTGGCCGAGCCGGGAGCGGTAACGGTAGTGCTGCGCGCGGTCGGCGAGGCGGTGGCCGAAACGGGCCAGCTCACGGTGATCACGACGGGACCGGGGCTGACCGGCTTGCTGGCCAGCGTGCACGCGGAGCACCCGATGCTCGGCATCACGGTGCTGCGGGTTCCGGCTACCGAGGCGGGGCGGCGAGCGGCGCGGCCGTTCGCGGACGCCCGGCCGGGCAAGTTCCGTGAGCTGGTGGTCGGGGCGGACGGCTCGGTGGGCGAGCCGGCGCTGGCGGCGCTCGAGCTGCCTGGGGGCGGGGACTTCCCGCTGGGGCCGAGCGACGTGGCGCTGGTGAGCCGGGCCTGCGGGGGGTCGGCGCTGGCCCTGGCCCAGGTCCTGGCGTGCTGCGGCGCGGCGGTCGCGGTGATCGGCCAGGCGGGCCCGGATGACGACGACCACGCGGTGGCGGGATTGGAGGAACTGCGGCTGGCCGGGGCGCGCGTCACCTATGAGGTGGTGGACCCGACGAGCCCGGCGGACATGGCGCTGGCGGTACAGCGGATCGAGAGCCGGCTGGGGCCAGTCACGGCGATCGCGCATGGCGTCAGGGCGGGAGCGCCGACGCAGTTCGGCGAGCTGACGCAGCAGGTGCTGCGGGATCGCCTGGACGCGGAGCGGGCGGCGCTGCTCGACCTGCTGCGGCCGGTCCGGACGCACAAGCTGCGGCTGATCCTGACCTTCGGCTCGGTGACGGAACGGTACGGCCAGGAGGAGCAAGGCCCGCTGGCGGCGGCGAGCGCCGCACTGGCCGACCAGGCGGCGGCGCTGGCGGCGCGGGTGCCGGGCTGCCAGGCGCTGCATGTCCGGCGGCCCGCCTGGGCCGGCAGCGGGCTGGGCGAGCCGCCGAGCCTGGGAGCGAGCACGGCGGCGGCGGGCACGGCGCAGATCGCGGTGGGCGACATGGCGCGGCTGCTGCTGAAGATGCTGGCCACGCCGGGCCTGCCGGGCCGGCTGGGGCTGCACGGCCGGGTCGGGTCGCTGGACCGCGGCCAGGCGGGACCGGCGGCCGGACCGGGGGTGCCGGGGCGGTTCCTGGACGAGGTCAAGGTCCACTACCCGGGCATTGAGCTGGTCTGCGATGCCCGGCTGTCGCTGACCAGCGACCCGTACCTGGCCGACTACCGGGTCGACGGGCTGCCGGTGCTGGCTCCGGCGATGGCGATCGAGGCGATGGCGCAGGGAGCCTCGGCGCTGGCGGGACGACCGCTGCGGCAGGTGACGGGGGTGACGCTGGAGGCGCCGGTGGTGGTACCGCCGGCGGGAGGCGAGCCGACGCGGGTCCGGGTCTGCGCGCTGGCTGAGGGCGACAAGATCACGACGGTGCTGCGGTGCGAGGAGAGCGGATTTGGCGTGGATCATGTCCGCGCGGAGTTCCGCCTCGACGCCGCGGCGGACCACGAGCCGGCCGTCCAGCCGACGGCGGACGCCACGGGCCTGGTGGACGGGGCGGAGCTGTACGGCCCGGTGTGCTTCCAGACGGGGCGGTTCCGGCGGATCGCGATGTTGCCGGAGGTCAGCTCGCGGTCCTGCCGGGCGCTGGCCCGCGGGGCGGACGAGCGCCCGTGGTTCGTCGCGCCGGGACAGCTCACGCTGGAACGGCTCGCGCCGGGACCACTGACGGCAGACCGGCTCCCGCCCCGCGAGGCCCTGGCGGGGCCCGCCGGTACCGGACGAGTCCTGGGAGGACTGGCCGGCCTGAGCCGGGCCGGGTCGGGCGGGACCGGCGGGACCGGCGGGACCGGCGGGGGGGCGAACGACGAACGGCTGCTGCTGGGCAGCCCCGGCCTCAACGACGTGGTGCTCCAGGTCCTCCAGGCCTGCGTCCCGCACCGCCGGGTGTGGCTGGCCGACTGCGCTTCGGTGTCGTTCAGCGGACGGCTGGCCGACGGCCCGGTGGAGGTACGGGCCACGGCGAGGCCGCCGGCGCCAGTCAGCCCGGCGCCGGCGAACCCGGCCGCGCCGGACCCGGCGTCGCCGCGCGTCAGCGTGCCCGCGCCGGCCCGGAG
>JBOHCO010000962.1:0-2092 GCA_050698895.1 Streptosporangiaceae bacterium | reverse complement strand
TGCCTCCTCCGTCATCATTGCGCCGGTTCAGACCTTTCATGGCATTAACAATGGTCCCGCTCCGAACTCAGGCCCTTCGCTCATAGGATCCTGCCGCGAGGCTACGGCCGCTCAGAAACGGGACCTGAAGATTAAGCTAATCGTGCCTCAGGCCAGCAGCGAAATCGACGGATGCAGCGGGCGGGGAGACGCGGAGGGGGACCATGGACCGGGACATTCGCGCGAGCATCGCGGCCGCTCTGGATCGCAGGCGCGCGCAGCGCGAGCCGATCGGCCGGCTGCAGGGCGCGTGGCTGGCGCTGATGGACAGCGTCGAGACCCTGGTCTCGACGCTCGGCGAGACCGGCCAGCGGTTCGCGGCGGTCCGCCAGCCCACCGCCGAGCAGGCCATGGTGGCCAGGGAGATCGAGGCCGAGCCCGGCGCGGCCGAGATCCGCGATCTGCTCCAGGCGATCACCGCGCTGACGCCGGACCTGGTGGCGATCAAGAACCGGGTCGACCGGGACACGGTGAACATCGGCGTGATCGGCCGGGCCAAGGCCGGGAAGAGCACGCTGCTGCGCACGATCACCGATCTCGGCGAGGACGCCATCCCGTCCACCGAGCTGAACCCGACCACCGCCGCGCGGAGCCGGATCCTGCATGCCCCCGGCCGGGCCGACGCCGAGATCACGCTGCTGACCTGGGACGAGTTCCGCGACGGCTACCTGGCCCCGCTGCACAGGGACGCCGGGTGCGAGGGCCCGGTGCCGCCCACGCCGGATGCCTTCGCCAGCCATGCCTACGAGGACCTGCGCCAGGTCGGGCACGGGAGCAGCGCGGACGAGGGCCTGCTCAGCAGGCAGAAGTTCCTCGAGCGCCTGCACATCGCCCGGGACTCGTTCGCCAGCTACCGCCCGCTGCTGACCGGCCCGGAGCGCACGCGCACGATCGGCCAGCTGGCCGAGCTGCGCCCGTTCGTCGCCTACCCGCTGGATCCGGCGGACCAGAGCCGGCCGTATCACGCGGTGCGCGACATCCGGATCTACTGCCCGTTCCCCGAGGTCGACGTCGAGAACCTGATGCTGGTTGACCTGCCGGGCGCCGGCGAGGCCGGCCTGGACATCGACCGCCAGTTCCTCCAGGACCTGAAGAACGAGGTCGACGTCCTGCTGCAGGTAAAGCGCCCGGGCCCGAACGACGCCTACTTCGGCGACGCCGACTGGGACGTGCTCGACCTGGCCAACGAGGCCCGCATGGGGGTGGACAAGCACGACTTCGTGGGCGTCGTGGTCAACACCGACCCGGCTCACCTCGAGCCGGCCTACGTGACCAACGCCATCGAGCAGACCGAAAAGGTCACCCAGCGGAACAACCTCCGGCTGTTCTCCGGCGATGTCGCCCGCGCGGCCGAGGTGCGCGAGCAGGTTCTCGGCCCGGTCCTGCAGGGCCTGGCCGACCGCCTGGCCATCATGGACCACGCGGCCGCCAGCGCCGCGCTGAGCCGGGCCGCGGACGTGGCCCGGCGGGCCGTCGCGCTGTCGGACCGGCTGGCCCGCCAGGCCCGCCGGTGGGGAGCGCTGGTCCCGGATGAGGATCAGGCGCTGGGCGCCAAGGCCAAGGAACTGCGCAACGAGGTGGCCAGGGCCCTGGACAGCCTGCGCCAGGAGTACGACCGGCGGGTGCTGGACGGGGAGGTGGTCCAGGAGGTCGATGAGGGCATCACCCGCGCCAGGCAGCGGCTGCTGGCCTGGGCCGACGCGGGATTCGGGTACGGCGACCTGGGCCAGTGGCTGGCCGTCATCGAGCCGTCGATGGTCGCCGACCCCGGCGAGACCCGTGATGACCAGTGCACCATGGCCCGGCACAGGATCCGGCAGGAGTTCAGCCGGGTCGACGGTTCCATCCCCGCCGCGGTCGGCCGCCTCCAGCACGCGGTGGCCGGGCTGCTGCGCCAGCACCTCGGCGAGGTGCTCGTGCCCGACAGCGACCAGCCGCTGCACGCGCTGGTCCGCCAGGCCCAGGAGCAGCGGCTGGAGACGCTGCGCTCGGCCATCCAGGAGCTGGTCGAGTTCCGCACCTTCGGCAACATCTTCCTGCGGGTCGGCCGGCC